>JALGSW010000011.1 GCA_029821635.1 Candidatus Zipacnadia bacterium | reverse complement strand
TCGTCTGGGAGGCGAAGAACCGCTACTCGAAGGTCTGCACGCCGATCATCCACGACGGCGCGATCTACTTCGCCTGGCAGAAGCTGCGCTGCCTCGACTGGGAGACGGGGGAGCAGCGCTGGGAGGGTGGGCGCTTCGGTGATGACGCCTCGCTGATCCTCACCGCCGATGATCGGCTGATCGTGCTGGGCGCCAAGACGCTGGCGCTGTGCGAGACCGCGACGCGCTCGCCGGAGGCGTATGCCGAGCTGTCGGCGCGTGGCGGTGTGAGCTCCGGCTACTGCTGGCCACACGTGACGCTCAGTAACGGACGCATCCTCTGCCGTGACCGCGATGGGAATCTCCTCTGCTTCGACCTGAATGCTTGATGGTGCGTCCGCCGCCCGCGAGGAGGTCGCGCGCCCGCCGTCCGCGCATATACGCGAGGAAGCCGAAGCAGACTCAGGAGGTTGGCGCATGCGCGCTCTCATCTCGACAGGACTGGCCCTCACGCTCATCGCAAGCGCCCACGCAGCGAGCATCGAGCTGCTCTCCAACGGAGGCTTCGAGGCCGCCGCGACGCCGACCGCCTGGCGGGCCGACGTGTGGCTCAAGGAGGGCGTGGTGGCGATCGACACCGAGGAAGCGCGCGACGGCACCCGCGCCCTGCGCCTCACCGGCGCGGTGGACGGCACGACCATCGTCGCGCAGCAGCGCATCGGGCTGCTGAAGCTCGATCAGCCGCTGGTGCTGACCGGCGTGTGGCGCAGCGATGTCACCGACGCGACCGGCGCGCGCATCGTCCTGCGGTGGGTGGACGACGCCGGCGCCAAGATCAGCGACGAGCCGCCCATCGGGGCGGAGGACCCCTTCGACTGGCAGGAGTTTGAACTGGTCGCCACCCCGCCCGCGGGGGCGTCCGGCGCGATCGTCTTCCTCGAGATCTGGGAGAGCAAGGGCAGCGTCTGGTTCGACGCCCTCTCCGCGGCGCAGTCGGTCGAGTCACCGTCGCCCGCAGACTTCACGCTCGGGAGCACGCCCGACGTGGTGACCGTTGCGGTCTTCGACGCGAATGCCGCCGGCGGTCGGGGCTTCGGTGCGCAGAGCATTCAGGACGCGCTCTCGGCGCTGGACGGCGTGCAGAGCGAGCTGATCGTAGACCTCTCGCTCGCGACCCTCGGCGGCTACGACTGCATCGTGCTGCCGAACGTGCATACGTGGGGCGCGGCGGGGACGCCGGGCCTCCTGCGCGAGCACCCCGAACTCGCCTGGGCCGGCGACCCGCGCGCGTGCCTGGAGGCCTACGTGCGCATGGGCGGCGGGCTCGTTCTCACACATCAGTCCAACGGCACTTCGCAGGCGCTCAGCCCGTCGATCGTCCCGAGCGTGCTCTCCGCGCCGGACAAGACCCTTGACGCCACACCCGCGGAGATCGCCGCACACCCGGTCACCGCCGGGATCGATGCGATCGCACCCACCTTCGGCGACGCTCGCATCGTCGCGCCCGGCCTCGATGGCGAGGTGCTGATGCGCAACGCCGGCGGTGAGCCACTCGCGGTCGTTGGTGACTTTGGCGCAGGCCGCGTCGTGGGCATGGGCTTCTGCCCGGGGATCGATGCCAACGAGGACGCGGTCGCGGTCTCATCGGGTGAGGCGGCGTTGCTGGCGAACGCCGTCCGCTGGGCGGGCGCCGACGACGCGCGGCCGTACGCGCTCGTGGCTGCGCCGGACGCGATTACGCTGCTCGCGCCCGAGGACCGGGTTGCGCTCACACTCAGCGCGGTCGCGACGGCCCCCGATGCGCCCGCGACGGTCGAGGCGCGGATCGGCCTCCTCGACGAGAGCTTCGCGCCGGTCGCGGAAGTCGCACCGGTGGAGCTGAGCATCCCGATGGGCGGCTCGGCATCCGCGGAGATCGACGCGGGGGCGCTCGACGATGGCACCTGCTACGTCGCGCTGTCCGCGCCCGGTTCAGACGACCGAGAGGTGATCGCGACCGTGGAGAATCAGTCAGGCTACGCGCGCTTCGCCGACTCGCTGCCGAAGCCGAACTTCGAGTGGACCTGCATGAACGTGCATGGGCCGCGCGGGCTGAACACCGAAGAGAAGATCGTGACGATGGCGCAGCAGGCGGCGGAGATGAACTTCGACGCGGTCCTCTTCGCGGCCAAGCCCCCGAGCGCCTACCTCTACTACAACACGCAGATCGGCGAGAAGGACCCCGACGTGGGGGAGATCGACCCGCTCGCGCTCGTCGTGAAGCACTGCCACGAGCAGGGGCTGCAGTTGCTCGTGCAGTTCTGCACCTTCCGCGAGGGCAGTTCGTCCGTGCCAAGCAAGTTCATGCGCGAGCACCCGGACTGGGCCGACTGGAACCCCGGCGATGGCCCGGACATCAGCCAGCACGCGAACGGCGTCTTCGGCTGTCCCGACCGGCCTGAGGTGCGCGCGTATGAGCTCGCGCTGATGCGCGAGATGGCCGAGAACTACGACATCGACGGCTTCAGCTTCGACTACATCCGCTACAAGAACGATCGCTGGTGCGTCTGCCCCTACTCGCTGGAGAATTTCGCGCGGTGGTGGGAGGAGCACGCCGATCTGACCGAGGCGCAGGCGCGCGCGAAGCACGCGGAGGAGCAGATCGTGAGCTTCACCTGGGAAGTCCGGGAGATGCTCGACGAGGTGAAGCCGGACGCGATCCTACACGGTTACTGCCACCCGACGTGGGCGAACCGCTTCCCGCTCAACTACCTGTCCTTCCGCGCCTCGGCACACTGGACGCAGCCCGGTCGGGGCGGGCCGTGGTCGCTGCAGCGGGTGCACGATGAGTCGGCGCGCAACGTGGACCTGGGCGATGACCACGTGGACTTCATGGAGGCCGCGCCGATGGCCGACACGGGCTACTTCGGCCATCAGAAGCCCGCGGAGCGCTTCCGCCGCGAACTGCGCTTGATCGGCGATGCGGGTGCCCCCGCGGTGATGATCTACCTGTACTCGACGCTGGTCCGTGACCCGGAACTGCGCGCGGTCATCGCCGAGGAGCTGGCGGACTGACGGCGCAGCGGTCAGTCCCGCGGCGGGAAGCGGAAGTGGGCTCCCCGGGCCGGCTGGTGCGGGCCTTCCGTGCCCTCGACGAGCGTCACCCGTTCGTTGTGCCGGAACCAGTACTGACAATCGTTACGTACTGTCGCGGTCTCCGTCATCTCATGCTCGCCCCAGCGGACGGTCACGGTGTAGTCGCCCGCTCGCACAGAAGGCGTGGTGTAGTCGAACGCGCGTGAGTAGCCCCGACGCGGCTCAGCCTGCTCCTGCAGCTCGACCGGCACACTCTCCCCGTCAGGTGCCGTCACCTCGACCACCGGCAGCTCCTCAGGGGCGCCCTCTCCGCGCCATTCGATGTTGCACCTCATGCCGCAATGGCGGAAGACCGATATCCCGCCCCACCAACCCTTCGTCGGGTACTCCGCACGGGTGCCGCACGTCTCCGGGTGCGTCACCTCGACAACGGCCATGCTCGCGGGAATGTCCTCGAAAACCGCCACGCCCTCCTCGTCTGTGGTCTGCGTCTGCGCCAGTTCCTCATGGCCGATGGGCCAGACGCGCACGGTGGCCCCGAGCAGCGGGGTCTCCAGGTATTGCTCGGTCTCGAACGGCCTGTACTCCTTCCCTGTCACGATGACCCGCAAGTCCTCCTGCACCAGCGTCATCCGCCAGGTTGCGCGGCCCTCGTCATCCTGCTCGAAGCGGCCATGTATCGTGTTCAGGTCGATCCTGCTTAGCGGCGTGACCTCCATCGACGCGCGTGCTCTCGCGCCACCCTGCAGGATCGAGCCCTCGCAGGTCTCGCCCTCGGCCAGCAACTCCAGCGCATGGAGATTGCGGCGCCGGTGAGCGCGGATGTCCACGTCCCACCGGTATGTCTCGCCAACCTCCAGCCTCACGCCACTGCTGTGCTGTGTCGGGATGAGGCTCCGCGTCTCATAGGAGAGGCACGGCCATCCCCTGAAGACCCCCGTGATCGTCGTGTCCATCGAGTAGACCGGGATGTGATCGGGATCGATCGGGCCGTCGGTGGTGCAGTCGGCGACAACGAAGCAGCCGCCGTCCGCCCTGAGTGCCTGCGCAAGCGGGAGTGCGTTACGCGGGACGAGCGTCTCGGGCAATCGGGCGGTCACGGTCACAAGCTGGCCGTCAATCGCGATTGCGGGATCCGGCAGACTGAGCATTGCTCCGCCGCACTGGAGCGCCATCGCGTCACCCCTGCGGCGCGCGACGGCGAGCGCCGCGTCGCTGGCGAGCGCGGTGCGCACCTCGAAGACCAGCCGGTCCGCGCTCCTCTCGGCCCGAACGAGGCATGGCCGGCCGACGGCGATCTTGCCCTCACGAGAGGCGAGGACCAGTGCGGTGAAGAACTGTGGTCCGTTCCAGCCGAGGTCGCCTGCCGGCTCCTCAGGCGCAGGCAGCGAGAACCGGAACCGCACCTCGATGCTCCCCTCCGCGCCCTCGCGCGCTGCCCGAAGCTGCGACAGCAACTGCGCCTCGCCCTCACGCATCTCAGCGCGCGTGGCGGTGAGGCGGCCCTCGTAGTCGGATCGCGTCAGTGCCTCGCTGATGAGCGCCTGCCGCTCGTCGTCGGTGAGCCTGTCGTAGCCGACCTCGCGGGCCAACTGCTCGATGAGCAGCCGGTCCTGCGCCCACGCTTCCTGCATCGCGTCTTCGTTGAGGCGCATCAGTGCGGTGGCCTGGGCGAGGCCGATGTGGTGGGGATGGTGGTACTGCGCGAGGGGCTGAAATGAGGTGGCGCTCTCAGGCGACTCCGATGCGTCCTGATTGACCTTCCGGACCATGCGATCGAGCAGGGGCATCTCGTATCCCTCGGGATGCTCCATATCGACCACGCGCACGCCATGCGGATCGATGGTCTCCGTGGCGAACTGCGCGAATCCCTCGGTAGTCCGCAAGCCCTCGAGAGCGGCATCGCAGGTCGCCGCGGCGGCGTCCCGGCTCATGAGCGTGTCATGGAGGGCGAGATAGTCACGGATATGCGCGGCCGCCTCCTCCTCCGGCGCCGAAGCGGCTTGCTCCAGGGCTTCACGCTGAAGCGCGGTCAGCAGGCGCGATTCGAGTGATGATAGCCGCGGAGCTTCCGCCGAGAGATCCGAGATCGCGTCACCGACCATCCGCAGACGCGGCCACGCGCAATGGCAGGCCTCGTGGATGAGGGCCGTATACTTGCCGGAGTAGGGCTCGGCGTCCGGGTCAAGTTCGTCGGGGGCGACGCGCATGAGAGGCCCGTGGTAGACGGCCGTCGGGACGCCGCCGATCATCGTGGCCCACGCGAGGGAGGGAACATCGGGATCGGCCGGACCAATGTGCAGCACCGCGTCGATCGGCTGCGGGCCATCGTAGCGCTGGAAGTCCGGCGGGGGAGCGGGGTGGTCGATCAGCAGCATCTGTTCCTCGCCGTTGATCGCGAAGGCAATCTCATCGGCGCGGAACCCCGACAGCGCCTCGTCACCGCGCTCGCGCAGCAGCGACCGAACGGCGATCACCTGTCGCACGACTCTCCAGTCGATCCTCGGTGGCTCCGGAAGCAGCTTGATGCCTGTGGGGCCGATAGGCACCGACGAGCTGCTACCGTCGGGATGGTCGATCTGGAGCGAGAACTGGAGCCCGCGCGGCGGATGCACAGCAACGGAGGTCTCCTCGGAGTCGCGGGGGATCGTCCAGCGCCTCTGCGGCTCGTCAAGCTCCTCGCGCCAGACGACTGTGCCGCCCTCTGACAGGATCGTGATCGCCTGGATCGGCCGTGCAGCGACGATCTCGGCCCGCAGGTAGTACCAGCCCCACAGAGGATGCAGCGCTTCGCCGCCCGAGGAGAGGGCGTGGGCGGTCATCGGGATCTCCCGCGTGACCAGTTCCCCCTCGGGCGCCATGAAGATGCCCGTCAGCGTGCCCTCGACGAGCAGCCTGTCCGCGGCGAACGCGGATGATGCGGCGGCGCAGCATCCGGCAATGACCAGCAGGCACAGCGTCCATCGTGGCCTGAGCGTGTGTCGGTACATCAGAACTCCCCCCGTCACCGGCATGGTTGTGCGGCTACCGGAGCGTCATGCGCAGGCGTTCGCCACACGCCCGCGCGAGTCCTTCAGTGCCACGTGTAACGGAACGGCGGCAGGCTGGAAGCCCTGCCCCACGAACGAAACGGCGACGGGCTGGAAGCCCGTCCTACAAACGTCTGACGACGAACGACAAAGGCGCCGGCTTCGCGCCGTTCCTCCCCCCTCGTCCCGCCTGCGAGCGCAGCGAGCCAGGGAGAGGGGGGACCGAGGGGGGAGAGGCCCATCCTCGGCCGCTACTCGATCGTCACGACCTCGTACTCCGTCCCGCCCAGCCCCAGCTTCTCCGCCTGCCGCACCTGCTCATACGGGTCCTTGCCGTGGATGCGCTCGAAGAGATGGCCGCTCTCGCCCATCGTCGTATACTGGTCGGGCAGCGTCCCCTCGATGTAGTCCTCCGCGCGGATCATGTCCAGCGACGCCTGCTCGACCGCCACGATGTTATCCGACGCGACGATACCGATGTCCGGAACCAGCGGGCGCGTACTGAAGCCCCAGCAGTCGCACAGCGGAGTGATGTTCGTCAGCACCGTGATGTAGTGCACCGAGCGCGGCTGCTCGAAGAACTTGAGCGCCTCCTTGCACGTGGCTGCCATGCCCGCCTGGAACAGCTCGAACTTCCCACGCGGCTCCTCCATCGTGATCGCGCCCGTCGGGCAGCAGGTCGTGCAGTGCATGCAGTAGCGGCAGTGGTGGTCGAATATCTGCATCTCGCCATCGTCATTGAACTTGATCGCGCTGGTGGGGCAGCCCGAGACGCACTGGCCGCAGTGCGTGCACAGCTCGCTGTCCCATTCGAAGTGACTGCGCATGAGCCCGTGGATGCGCCCGCGCGTGGGGTAGCTCACGCAGCCCATCGCGATGTTCTTGATCGCGCCGCCGAAGCCCGAGTTCCCGTGGCCCTTGCCGTGGGAGAGCACGATGAGCGCGTCGGCGTCCACTACGTTGCCGCACAGCTCGATCTCGCCCAGCTCCTCAAGCTCGGTCTGCGCGGCGCGGTAGTACTGGTCATGCTCGCCGCCCGCGCCGACCACGCGCGCGCCGACGACCTCGGGGACGTAGCCGCGGACGGTCGCCGCCTCGGTCGAGAAGCTCCCGTCGGTGAGGAAGGGCTTGCCGCCCGCCTGCTTCACCGAGTCCACCACGAGCTTCACGAACAGCGGGTGGAGGGTGTAGAAGCCGATGGCGGCGCCGACGTGCATCTTGATCGCGACGCGCTTGCCCTCGAAGCGGCTCGCGTAATCGCAACGGTCCAGCATACGCTCGAACTTCGCGGGGAGCGAGATATTGCGCTCCAGCCGCGGGATATGCGCGGAAGCGAACAGGACTTCATGCATGGCGTGGCCTCCGGCATGGAGTTTGTGGCTGTCTAAGATGGGAGTTGGCCTCGGAGGGATCGGAGTCCTCTCGCGAACGCCGCTGTCGTTGTCGGTCCTCTCCCCTCGCCGGAACGGAGAGGGGAGATTGAGGGGGGAGAGGTCCGGCTGGACACGCCCCTCCCCCCGGAGTATCATCCGCCCCTGAGGCGGGGGAGACGCGCGCATTCGCAATCACGGGAGGACTCTCCATGGATGCACCAGTTTGCATTGGCGTGATCGGCATCGGCGGGCGCGGGCGCATCGCCGATCAGTGGAAGCGCGAGGACGGGCTTTCGCAGGTCGTCGGCGGCGCGGACGTCACGGACACCTACATCGAGGCGTTCCGCGAGCTGCATGGCGATGACGTGTTCTTCACGCACGACTACCGCGAGCTGCTGGCGCGCGATGACATCGACGCCATCGCCGTGACCTCGCCGGACTTCACGCATGAGGAGTATGCCGTCGCCGCGCTGGAGGCGGGCAAGCACGTGTTCTGCGAGAAGCCCCTGGCGATCACGGTCGAGGGCTGCGACCGCATCCTCGAGGCGTGGAGGGCGTCCGGTAAGCACCTGATGGTCGGCTTCAACATGCGCTACATGCGGATGTTCAACGTGATGAAGTCGATCGCCGAGGACGGCGTGATTGGCGACATCAAGGCCGTCTGGGTGCGGCACTTCGTGGGCCAGGGAGGGAACTTCTACTACCACGACTGGCACGCGACGCGCAAGAACGCCACCTCGCTGCTGCTGCAGAAGGGCTCGCACGATATCGACATGATCCACTGGCTGACGGGCCGGTACACGCGCCGCGTGGTGGCGATGGGGAGCCTCGACTTCTTCGGCGGCGACAAGCCCAACGACCTGCTCTGCACCGACTGCGATGAGATCGACACCTGCCCCGACCCGTACTCGGTGGAGAAGCGCAAGCAGTGCGCGTTCCGGCAAGAGATTGACGTGGAGGATCACGATCTGCTGCTGCTGGAGCTTGAGGGCGGGATCAAGGCCGCCTACCTGCAGTGCCAGTACACGCCCGACTACCACCGCAACTACTGCCTCATCGGCACCAAGGGCCGCATGGAGTGCAAGGACCTCTTCGGCGATGTGACGGTGCTCACGCGCCGGGGCAAGTCCGCGGAGTTCATGTCCGATCGCACCTACCACGTGAAGCCCGCCGAGGGCAGCCACGCGGGAGCCGATCCGGTCATCGCGGACGACTTCGTGCAGATGTTGCTGACGGGCAAGGAGCCGATCGCGACGCCGCTGGCGGGCCGCATGAGCGTCGCCGCGGGCGTGATGGGCGCCCACTCGCTGCGCAACGGCTCGATGCCGATGGACATCCCCGCGCCTCCTGCGTGGGCGCGGTAGCGCGATGACGGACGCCGGCTCGTACGCAAACGGACCGCCGGAGTCGATCCGGCGGTCCGTCGATGTTCGGTACTCGCAGCGGCCCTACTGGTCGATCTCGACACTCGCGGTGGATGTACTTCCGGCGGTGATGCGAACGACGACCTCGTCCAGAAGCGGGGCGCCGACCGGTGCCCAGTCGCGCGTTGCGTACTGCACACTCAGCCGGTAGTGCCCCGGCACAAGCTGGGGCATGGCATACTCGCCGGTGAGGCAGCAGACCTCTGCAAGCGAGACTACCTCTTGCGTTCCCTGGTCGCGCAGGAAGACGCCCAGCACCTGATCCGCGGGCTTGATGAGCGGAGCGCCGTCGCGCTCCCTCACGACGCCCCGGAGGCCGCCGAACTGCACCCCACGTTCGATGTACTGTGAGAAGATCTGCGGCGAGAGGACCCAGCCGTTCGCGGTCTCCCGCACGGACGCCGCGGCCGCGAAGTCGAACAGCAAGGTCATGTTCGTCCCCGCAACCACCTGGAATGAGCCGTTCAGTTGGGCGCCCAACTGCTGCTGGTGCACCACTTCCACGATGGGGTGTTCGGTGCCATCAGTAAGTCGCACTCGGTTGACCGGCGAGGCCCCGTCGATCGCCAGTCGCGCGAACGTGTATGTCCCCTCGGGGACGTCCACCGTCCCGAGCAGGACGGGGGTGTTTCCCGCGGCGATAACGTCCGTGTCGGCAGGCAGGTCCCTGGCCTCGAGTAGGGTCATGGTTTCATTCGAGCGGCGCGCGACCTGCACGCCGTTCAGCCGCACGTGCAGCTCACTTATCTGGTTCGCCGGCGCATCCACGAGCATGATCTGCACACTGGCCGTGGGCGTCGGGTCCGGTGCCGAATCGCCACCGCAGCCGCCGAGCAACAGACAGGCCGCTGCGGTCACTGCCACGAGCGCCACGCCAATCCCACGTGTCATTGCCATCGCTACCCCTCATCCCTTGTCGGCTCGCGACAAACGTCATTCTTCACCTTCGCGTCCCCTGCACCGAATCCTCCTCGAAGTCGACAAACGTTACATGCTCGGAACTCCAGGCCGCCCTCGCGCGCTGAGTACATTGAAGTTGACACCGAGTTGCGGAGGATACGAATGACTATGGCCGGAGGCCTGCCGAGCATCATCAAGACAGTCGCGACAGCCGCCATCGTAGCGCTGATCCTGTCGGCGCTGCTTCCCGGCTGCGTCGAAACCCCCGAACAGGACGACGCAGCCGCGCCCATCGAGGACGCAGCGCCGCCGCCCGAGGGCGCCGATGGCTCCCTCTCACAGGCGACCGACGGGCAGC
Source organism: Candidatus Zipacnadia bacterium (assembly GCA_029821635.1). GTDB lineage: Bacteria > Armatimonadota > Zipacnadia > Zipacnadales > UBA5352 > UBA5352. The sequence goes on along the minus strand of JALGSW010000011.1, from coordinate 68,586 downwards.
CTGAAGGCGACCAGGTCGCCGCGGGCGCCGAGCAGAACGAAGGAGTGACCGACGAGGTGGCAAACGCGGACAAGACCGTCATCAAGTTCAAGACCAACAAGGGCGAGATAGTCGGCGAACTCTACGACGAGCAGATGCCCATCACCGCCGGCAGCTTCCTGCTGCTGATCGAGGATGGCTTCTACGATGGCCTCACCTTCCACCGTGTGGTCCCCGACTTCGTCATCCAGGGCGGCGACCCCAACGGCGACGGCACCGGCGGACCGGGCTTCGCCATCCCGCTCGAGAGCCCCGGCAAGGTCCACCACGAGCGCGGCATGCTCTCGATGGCCCGCGCACAGCCCCTCGACAGCGCCGGCAGCCAGTTCTTCGTCTGCCTGTCGGACAACGAGAACGTGCAGTCGCTCGACTCGCTCATGGGCGGCTACGCGGCCTTCGGGAAGGTCACTTCCGGCATGGACGTGGCCGACACGGTCCGTGTGGGCGACCGCATCGAGAGCGTCACGGTCGTCAGCACCTCACTGCACGCCGAAGCCGCGCGTGAGGCCGCGAAGGCAGCGCGCATCATGTAACGCCTGACGCCTCCTCAGGCGGTACGAGGGGCCCGCGGCGCTACCGTCGCGGGCCTCACCGTGCGTACTGCAGAAGGTTCGTCATGAAGCGCTTCGCCGCGCCCACCAGCGCCTCGGAGCCGGCCAGCTCGCCGGTCACGTAGCGCTCGAGGCTCGGCACGATCACCAGCACGCGCCCCTCCCCCGCCGCAAGCTCCAGCACCGCGGGCCGCCCCTGCGCATCGCGCGCCAGCACCTGCCACGGCTCCTCGGCTTCGGCCACGCTGTCGAACATCTGCGCTCCCGCCAGCGCGCCGGGGGCGATGCCCGCAAAAAGCGCGTGGCCGGGCTCGGCGACCTCGCCCAGCACCGCGTTCTCCTCCTGCAGGATCAGCGGCGGGCCGAACAGCAGCGGGTCCCACTTCTCATCGTTCGGGTGGGAGACCACCAGCGTCCCGCCCGCGTAGAGCCACTGCAGCAGCGGCGCTGGGTCCGTGCGGACGCCGCCCGAGTCGAGCGTGCAGGCCTGCGTGCCCAGGAAGATCGTTCCGAAGCGCTTCAGTCCGTCCTGACCGCTGAGGCGCTCGAACTCAACATCCATCGCCTCCAGCGCCGGCCCAAGGAAGTCGTCGCCGGTCGCGATCAGCGCGGTCCCGTCTCCGAGGTCCATCGGCACCGCACTCAGGCGCTCGGAGGCCACTTCGATCCGCTGATCGCCGCAGACGATGCTGCCCGTCACCGCGCCCTCGGGCACATCGGCGACCACCGGCAGCCAGCCCATCTCACGTCGCAGCGTGATCGTCTCGCGCACCGCGCCCACCGCCAACTCCACGCGCACCGGCTCGGCCTGCCGCGTGCGCAGCAGCATCGTGAAGTTGCGCCCCGGCGGCACCGCGCGCGGCACGACCGCCTCCAGCGGCTCGTCCCACCGGGCGGTGTCGATGTCCGTGCGCCCGGCCGCGTGGAGCCGTGCGATCAGGTGCGGGCTCGTCACCAGCGCGGTCGAGTACTCCTTGCCCATCCCCCCGCCGGTGCTTGCGTAGTAGGCGTAGGTGAGCTGCGCGAGGTCGAGGTAGTTCTCATCGCCGGAGAGCTCATACGCGATCGCCATCGCGTCGGCCACGCCCCATGCGGAGTGCCCCGGCCGCGTGATGTCGTTGAAAGTGTCGCACGAGCAGGAGCGGAAGCCCTTCTTGTCCGGCATGAACTCGTCGCGCGCGAGCCACTGCGCGGCGCTCAGGATCGTCTGGTCCACGCGCGGGTCCTGCGCGAACTGATTGTACTCGTGCAGCCACGTGATCAGCAGCCCCGAACACCACGCGTAGCCGCCGATCGGCAGTGGCTCGACCTTCGAGTAGCCAGCGGGGATCGCCCAGTGGCCCTCGGGGGTCTGCCGCCGGATCACGTCCTCGGCCATGATCCGCGCCCCGTTCAGGTAATACGGGTCCCACGTCACACGGTAGGCGCTCAGCAAGTCGTACAGCGCCCACGCGACGCAGCGCTCGGCGCCCTTGCCCATCGTGAAGCTGACGCTGCCCGGCCCGGCCATGTACTCCGCGAGGCCGAGGGCGACGTCCCACGAGCGCTGCTCGCCGGTCATGAAGTAGTGGTCGAAGTTCCCGCGGTTCCACTGGTGGCCGGAGAGCGCGTTCGTCAGGCCGCTGTCGGTCGCGTAGGCGAGGCCCATCTGCTCGGCAGTCATGCGCGGCTCGTAGCCGCCCGTGTGGAACATGCGATGGCTGCGCGTGCGGTAGAACTCACGCCCCCTCGGCTCGTAATGCGCGTAGTCCACGTCGCGGTTGTGCGTGGCGGAGTTGCAGGCCTCGTCGAAGAAGCGGCGGTCGCCTGTGCGGGCGAACTGCACCATGTCCGCGTGCGGCGTGTCATACTCCATGTTGCCCCAGTTGTAGCGGCGTTCGCCCCACCAGTCGCCCAGGTTCAGGAAGCCGTAGGAGCGGTTCGTCTCCCGTCGCGCCAGCAGCGAGTCGAAGATGCGGTCCACCATCTCCTCATAGCGCGGGAAGAGCCCTTCGGTGCGCGGAAGCTGCTCGCCGAACGCCCCGGACGCGCAGAGCCACTCCGGATCGGCGACGGCAATCAGCGGCTCGCGAAGCTGCTGCGCCCAGGAGTTGGGCCACACCGCGCCCTCGTGGAAGCCCAACCAGACCTCGCGCGTGAAGCTCACGCCCCAGTGCAGGCGGTAGCCGCCGTCGCGCACGTGGTAGTAGAGCCGGTCGCTCTCGATGGCGTCGCCGAGGTCGGCGTAGCGGCCGTCCTCGAAGCTCGGCAGCAGGTTCACGCCGATGCCGCGCGCGTCGCTGTTGAAAACAAGTTCGCTTGGCCACTTCTCGGCGAACTGCCGCAGCCCCACCCAGACGCCGCGGTCGCGGGCGCTCACGTCGATCGACGAGGGGCCGACGACGCCCTCCTCCTCGATGCCCGGCGCAACCAGCTTCATGTGGTTGTCGAGGTCCTGCGTAACCGTGACGTTCCCGTCAGCGGCACTGAACCCCAGCAACTCCAGATCAGTGTTCAGCAATGAAACGACCGCCGTCTCGTCGAACGGCAGCGGCATCCCGATGCCGTAGCTGTCGATGCGCGTGAGCTTCTGACCGGTCTGGTCGTTCTCGACGGTGTGCTGCAGCCGCACGAGGCCGCTGCCCGCGGTGAACTGGTAGCGCGACACGTAGCGGAAGAGCGCGTTGCCGCCGTTGTCGGCGTGCGCTCCGGAGACGGTCACTATGGTCGCGAGCGGCCCTTCGCGCTCGATCGCGATCTCCGGCTCTGCGTGCACGGCGGCATAGTGCAGCCACTCGTCGTCGTCGCGGACCGAGAGCCCTGAGCCGCCGGGGTTCTGCTCGCCCAGCACTGCTTCGTCGGCGGAATACGCCCCATCACCGTTCGCGTCGAGGAACGCGCTGCGGAAGAGGTCGCCGTTGGCCGGGTCAAAGATCACGCGTAACGCCCCCGTGTCCACCGTCAGCGCTTCGCCCTCGCGTTCGGTCGTGATGCCCTCAGGCTGCACAGTGCGCTGCACCCGCCTGCCGAACTCCACCGCGTACTGCGCGCTGCTCTCGGCGGGCACGTCGGCGATGAAGTCCAGCAGCAGCCACTGCACCGAGCCGTCGGGGTAGCGCGCGGTGACCTGCGTCTGCAGAGGAAGCTCGCGGCCCGCGTCATCCAGCAACCGCAGGCGCGCGTCATCGGCGAGCGCCCCCTGCGGGAACGGCAGGCCGGTAGTGATCGGCGCGCGTTCGGTGGGCGCGGCGTGCGGGTTGTCCACGGTCAGCATGACCGTCTCGCGCCTGACACTGCCCCGGGGCTGCGCGGGCGGGCGCGTGCTGAAGGTCGCGTCCTCGCTGAGGATCGCCTCGTCGCGCGCCGGGACGCTCACGCGGTAGTGGTACTCGCGGCCCGGCTCCAGCCCCTCCAGGTAGATGCGATGGTTGTTGTAGTTGCGCTCTGCGCGCACCGTCGTGCCGTAGTTGGCGGTCGGGCCGAACTCCACGGTCGGCATCGTCGGCAGCTCGGTGACGCAGGTGATCTCCGCGCGCGGCTGCGGGCGGTCAAAGAGCACCCGCGCGCCGACGTTGCGCAGCTCCTGCGGAGGCGCGAAGAGCGGGTGAGTGCTCGCGACCTCGATGCGTTCGCGGTCGGAGGAGCCGGCGGCGCTCACGTCGAGCCACGGCATGTTGTCGCGGTTCTGGACGTGCCCCTCGCGGATGTCCTGGTAGAGCAGCATCATGCGGAAGACGGACTTGCCGTCCACCTGGTTGAGGTCCACGTCGGCGCAGATGTAGACCGACGAGCCGTCGCTGGCGGTCGCTGAGCCGACGGGGTAGGCCCAGTCGATCAGGCGGTTCTCGCGCGCCGGGTCGATGTAGAACATGATGTCGCAGCCCGGGCCCGAGTCGGGGCGGCCGGTGGTCCGATCGTTGTCCGCGTCCACGTAGAGCAGGCGCACATCGTGGTTGAGCGGCGGCCACTCGGTCGGCTCCGCCAGGTCGATCTTCCAGAGGAACCGCCCGCGCGCGACCGGCGCGAACCAGATGCGCGCGAAGTCGCCGTAGGGCAGGCACTCCGTGCCGAGGGATGTATCGGCCTCGCCGGTCCCGTCCTCGAAGAGCAGCTCCAGCGGCTCGGCGAAGTTCGGGTCCGTTGCGAGCTGCTGCTCGATGGCGTCGGGGATGGTGTCGCCGTCGCTGTCGGGGCGCGGGAGCGCTTGCTGGGCGGACGCGGCGGTGGTGAGGAGTGCGAGCATCATCAGCGCCAGGATCGCGCGATTCATTGAGCCACCTCGTCGTTGTCGTTCTGGAGCGGCGGCGCTTTAGCGGCGCCGATAGGTTCGGCCAGGAGGCGGGAGCGGCTAAAGCCCCTCCCCTCCCCTCCACACGACCGGGCAACTGCAAACGGCCCTACCCCTCCGCGGGCACAGCCATCGCACACCGGAAGCCGATGAAGTCCGTGCAGGCGCGGTTCAGGATCGGCTGCACCAGGAAGAAGCGATAGGCGTTGCTGCCGCGGTCCGCGCAGTAGTTCCATGCGCCGCCGCGCAGCACTCGCGACTCGCCCTCGTCCGGCCCCCGCGGGTTGAGCTCGGGGCTGCGCGCGTAGTAAGTCTCATCGTAGCGATCGGCGCACCACTCCATGACGTTCCCGGTCATGTCGCGGAGCCCGTACGCGTTCGGCTCGTAGCCGCACACGTCGGTCGCGTGACCGACCTGTCGGCAGACGTTGGCCTGCGTCGCGTCCCAGTCGTCTCCCCAGGCGAATCGGTTCCCCTCCGGCCCCCTCGCGGCCTTCTCCCACTCAGCTTCGGTCGGCAGGCGCTTGCTCGCCCACTGCGCGTAGGCGGTCGCTGCGTACCAGCTCACGAGGGTCACCGGCCGCTGGTCTTCACCTGCGGGAAAGTCGTCGCCCGTCCAGTCCTTGAGGTAGTCGTCGGTCACCATGGTCGGGTCCACGTTCGGCTTGCTCCACTGCGGATTGGCGTCCACGAAGGTCTTGAACTGCGCATTCGTGACCTCGTGCACATCCAGGTAGAACGCGTCGAGCGTGACCTCATGCACCGGCTGCTCGGCCGGGCGGTCGTCGCTGCCCATCATGAAGCTGCCGGCGGGGATCAGCGCCATCTCGGCGCCATCGCCGGGGCAGGTCAGCGTGCTCGGGGGCGCCTCTTCCTGGCACGAGCCCGGCCCAAGCGCGAGCAGCCCCAGCCCCACCACTATCGCGGCAATGCGCCAACTCATCGGTGCCACCTCCTGTGCGTTAGACGCCCGGAAGGGGCGTGGGGGTTCCCCCGACGGCGCCCCTCCCCCCGGCCCCCTCCCCCTGGCGACATAGACGACATGTCGCTGGCGGGAGAGGGGGAGAACTGCAACGACACGGAAACTGCCTGCGGTCGACGCACCCAGATAATAAAGACGGCGCGACCATGTGGTCGCGCCGTCTGGGAACTGCGTGCGCGTCGGAGCAGCCTCAGTCGCCCTCAGTGTCCGTTTCGGGCTTGAGGTCCCGGCCGCCCATCTTCAGCATCTCGCGCGCCTCCGGCGGCATCTGTCCGAGACCCACCATCACCGGCGGCTGCTGCATCAGTGCGACTTGGCCGAAGTAGCTGTAGGTGAACTCGCCTGAGGTCACCTGCGCCTGGAAGCCCACACAGGGCTGCAGGAAGCCGCCCCTGTCGTAGTAGAAGACACCCATGCGATCCACGAGGATGCTCGTGGCCATCCCGAAATCGCCGCGCAGCTTGCTCTGGATGCTTCTCATGACGGCCTCGGAGCCCAGGAACTGCTCCGCGCTGAGCTTCTGCGCCTTGCCCAGCGCGCGCCACTCCACGCCGCCGCCGGCGATATTGCCGCCGTCACCGATCTGCACGACGGCCTTCGAGCCGTCGCCGACCACGCGGAAGCCATCGACCTGGCGGGCGAAGTGCACGACCACCGCCTGCACCATCGCGCCGCTGTCACGGTTGGTGTTGGGGTCGAACGAGGCGGAGTTGATGTGGCCCACGTGCGTCACCACCGCCTGCTCCATGTCGGGCATCAGCTCATTGTCGCGCAGGAACTTCATCGCGATCGGCCCGGCCTCACGGTCGGACGGGAGCTTGCCTGCCTCGTCATCCACCAGTTCGGCGAGGTTCACGTTGAAGACGAGCCGGCCCAATTTCGGGTCGAGCATCATGAAGCCGGCGTCGCCGCTCATCATGCCCATCATGCCGCCGAACTGCGTCGTCTCCCCGCTCATCCCGAGCTGCTCGCTCAGGCTGCGCATCGTCTCCGCATTCACCGCCGGGTCCTGCAGGCGGTAGAGGTTCATGCCACTCGCGCGCTCGAGCAGTCGATCGTCGAACTTCGCGCGGAACTGGATGTTTGGCCCGCGGAGCTGCAATTGAGGCCTCTGCAGGATCCTCGGGTCCACCTGGATTGTCGGGCCTGTCCGCAGCGTCGGCCGGCCGTTCCCCTGTGCGTGTACCGGCAGGGCGACCAGCACGAACGCGACCGCTATCATCAACGCGACGAGCATCGTCGCTCTCTTCTCAGTCATCGTTCTCCTCCTCCTGTGCTCGCTCATGGTGTGTGGGATGCGTCGGAGCGTTTAGTCCTCCCACACGCTGTAGAGCAGGTCGCTCGCCACCGGGTCCGAAGTGTAGGATCCCAGGCGGTCGTACTTGCACTTCTTGGGCATGATCGCGCTCGCCCAACCCGGGTAGGCCACGCCGGCCTGCACGTCATCCGGGCGCCAGACGGGGAAGACGCGCTCGAGCTGAACGGCCGTGAACCACGCCTGCCACACGACGTTGTTACCCTTGAGCTGGCCGGCGAAGTACTCGGGGATGTTGTTGTCCGAGATGCTCAGCGTCCAGAAGCCCATCGCCTGGTGAAGGCCGCCCATGATCCCACCGGGACCGTTGTTGCGCCAGCCGTTCCAGTCGAACGTGCCCTCCGGGTATGCCGTGATGGTGTCACAGCTCTCGACCACCAGGAACTCCATGTCGCCGCTGTTAGGCAGGTCGCCGTAGGCCGGCGCGTTGCGCAGGTCCACGTCGCCGATGCCATCGTGGCAGGCCATCACCCACGGGCCGCCGTGGCAGGCCACGTAGGCGAAGTCCTGATTGTCCACGTACGAGGTATGTGAGCCCTCGAAGACCCACGGTTCCATCCAGTAGTACTGATCGTACTTCCACTGGTGTCCGCCGATCGACTGCCACGACTGGAAGTTCTTGATGAAGTTCCAGACATTCCGCTGGAACCGGTCCTCGGCTTGAGCGACGTAGCCGCCGATCTCTCGACTGGCCGCCGTCGCCTCGTCTGCCGCGAAGCACAGACAGAAGGTCATCGCCAGGATCGCGCCCGGCACGAACAACCGCCTCCGTCCCATCTCCAGTTCCTCCTCCTTCGACTCTCCGTGCGCAAACGCATCTGTCGGACTGACCTCACCGCTGTGGTGAGGATAAGCGACTCCCTTTTTGACATCGGCGCGCGAGTTCCTGCCTGGAGTTCGTGATTCCTGCGGGAGCGGTCGTGCGCCCCCGCCCGCCGGGGGGGGGCGGGGCTCCCGTCAAGCACGGCCGCCGGCTACCGCGCCGCTACTGCTCGACGAACTTCTGCACGCGGCGGTTGAGCCCGTCTACCACGTAGACGGCGCTGCCGTCGGGTGTGACCGCGACGTCATTCGGGTAGGCGAACTGCCCGTCGCCGGCGCCCGCCTCTCCGAACGCGGTGATGAAGGCGCCGTTCTTATCGAACTTCTGCACCCGGTTGTTGACCGCGTCCGCGACGTAGACATCGCCGTCATTATCCACGTCGATCCCTTCCGGGGTGTCGAACTGGCTGTTGCCGTCGCCGGTCTCGCCCCACGCGTCGACGAATGCGCCCGTGTTGCTGAACTTGAGCACGCGGTCGCCGAAGCGGTCGCTTGCGTAGACGCTCCCGTCGGGGCCGACGGCCACGCCGCCTATCTGATTGAACTCACCGTCACCGGTGCCCGGTTGGCCGAACTGTCGGACGAGCAAACCGACGGAACTCAGTTGAGTGATGCGATGCAGGTTCCCCTCGGCGATGAACACGTTGCCGGCGCCGTCGAGGGCGACGTCCGTGGGCCAGAACACCGCCAGTCCGAGGTCGGCTGCGTCGCGGCGGAAGACGAGGCCGCAGTCGTCCGCGACTTCCGCGAAGGCCTCTTCGACGGTCGCGCAGATTGTCCCGTCTGCCTTCACATCGATGCCACTGACGCTATCGGCCACCCAATCGAAGTCGCGGCAGCTGCTGAGGAACGTGCCGCTGGCGTCAAAGAGCTGGATGCGCTCCAAGTTCAGCGGGATGAGGTCGCTCACGTAGACTTGGCCGTCCCGATAGGCAATTCCATCCATAGACATGAACTCGCCGTCATCGTTGCCCAAAGAGCCCCACTGCGAGTCGTAGACGTACTGAGCCGGCGCCAGTCCGAGGATCGCGAAGCCGCTGAAGCCGGTGATCTCAGCGCTGACGGTGTTGGTCACTTGGTTCACCGCCGAGGCGCCGACTGCGACCCAGCCGGCGGGCTGCAGGCGCGCGATCTGCAGCGTGGCCTGGGACATGCCGGCGGGGATGTCGGCCTCAGCGTACCCGATCGTGATGGTAACCGGTGTGTCGAACGCCCAGCCATCGGGACCGAAGCGGTAGGCGGTGTTGGTCACCAGGCCTGGGTCGGCTTGGGGATTGGTGATTCGGTCGCAGGTAAAACGCTGCGTCACAGCAATGGCGGCGTCAGGGACCTGCACGTTGGCATTGCCATCGCCAGAGCGGATCGTGCCTCCGTTGGGTCCGATGAGCGTCGAGTTGTCGTTCCCGCCCCCGTCGCCCCCGCCTCCGCAGCCAGCGATCAGAAGAAGCGCCATCGCGGTGACCGTGTACACACCCGTCCAGTGGACTCGCATCTCCGTCACCTCCGTTTGATGTGCCCATCGCGTCTTTGGCCCGAGTGTCATCCGCCGGGAGCAGCGGTGTCGTGACTCGTGACCCGAGCAAGTTGGTAGGCTTCGAGCCTGCTGCCGTCATCCGGCGTCCGCCCCTTGTTAGCTGGCGTCGGCCGCGTTTGGCCGCCGATCCCTCTACTGCTCCACGAACTTCTGGACGCGGTAGTTGAGCGCGTCCATCACATACACCGCGCTCCCGTCCGGCGTCACCGCCACGTCCGTCGGGAAGTTGAACTCGCCAGCACCATCGCCCGCCGAGCCGAACGCGGCGATGAACGCCCCGTCCTCGTCGAACTTCTGCACTCGGTTGCCCACCGAGTCGGCCACGTAGACGTCGCCGTCGTCATCCACATCGATGCCGCGCGGGCTGTGGAACTGCCCGTTCCCGTCGCCGGTCTCCCCGAACGCGCCCACGAACGCGCCCGCGTTGCTGAACTTGAGCACGCGGTCGCCGAGGTGGTCGCTGGCGTAGATGCTGCCGTCAGGCCCGACCGCGACGCCGCCGACGAAGTTGAACTGCCCGTCGCCCGCGCCCTGCGAGCCGATCTGCGCGACGATGTTCCCGGCCGCGTTGAGCCGCGTGATGCGGTGTTGGTTCATCTCGGCGATGAAGATGTTACCGGCGCCATCGAGCGCCACGTCGGTCGGTCGGAACTGGGCGAGGCCGAGGTCGGTCGCGTCGCGGTCGAAGACGAGGCCGCAGCCGGCGGCGACCTTCGCGAAGACATCCACCACGCTCGTGTACATGTCGCCGGTGGCGTCCACGTCGATGCCTCCGGTGGCGCCGTCCTCGGTGTCGAAGTCGAGGCAGCGGCCCAGGTAGACGCCGTTGGCGTCGAAGCGCTGGATGCGCTCGGTGATAAACGGGATCATGTCGCTCACGTAGACCAGCCCGCCACGGTAGGCGATCCCTCCCATGGCGCCAAACTCGCCGTCGCTCGCGCCCTGCGCGCCCCACTGCGAGTCGTAGGCGTACGCCGCCTGCGCCGCCGCCTGCCCGATGATCGCGAAGATGCTGAAGCCCACGACCTGCGCGTTGACGGTGTTGGCCGCCTGGTTCACTGCCGAGGTGCCGACCGGCACCCAGCCCCCGGGCTGCAGGCGCGCGATCTTCAGCGTGGGCTCGAGGACCCCGGCGGGGATGTCGGCCTCGGCGTAGCCGATCGTGATCGTGACCGGCGCCTCGAACACCCAGCCCTCGGGGCCGAAGCGGTACGCGGTGTTGGCGACGAGCCCCGGATCGGCCTGCGGGTTCGTGACTTCCTCTGAGGTGAAGCGCTGCGCCACGCTGATGGCGGCGTCGGGGACCTGCACGGTGGCGTTGGCGTCCGCCGAGCGGATCGTGCCGCCGTTCGGGCCGATGAGCGTCGAGCGCTCGAGCCCGCCGCCGTCCTCACCGCCTCCTGCGCAGCCCGCGGATACCAGCAACGCCATCGCTACGATCATGCACACACTCGCCTCGCGGTGTCGCATCTCGGCACCTCCTCGTGATCTAACGATCGTCATCGCGCGCCGCGGGCCGACTTCGCGTGCTCGCTCTCGCTGGCGGTCGACCGAGCACGCTCAGGCGGCCCCTCCGTACGGCAACGGCACAGCTCCGTTTGCGGCTACCCGCCCGGTTCCATCAGTACCTTCCCGCACTTCCCAGAGTCCGCCATCGCCATCGCATCGGCGGCGGACGCCAGTGGGTAGCGGTGCGTCACCATCGGCTCGAAGCTCATCCCGCTCGCGAGCAGGAAATGTGCGAAGTCCCAACTCCAGCCCAGTGGGAATACCACCGAGCCGACGATCGTGCAGGCCTTGCCGTGGATCTGCGACGGGTTGATGACCTTCTCCTGCCCGCCCACGCCCACGATCGCGATGCGGCCCTTGCGGCGCAGCGCGTCGATCATCCACTCCCGCGCGGCGGTCGCGCCGGAGGTCTCGACGAGGCAGTCCACGCCGTCGATCCAGCCGATGCCCGGTGTGCGGGAGAACTCGTGCAGGCGCTCGACGACGCCCTCCTCGCGGCCGTCGATGACCTCATCGGCCCCGCACGCGCCCGCGAGCCGCAGGCGCTCCTCGATCACGTCCACACCCGCCACGCGCATCCCGAGCGCCTTCCCGACCAGCACCGCGCTCAGCCCCACCGGCCCGAGGCCGAAGACCGCCAGCGTCTCGTGGGGCTTCGCCTCGATGCGCCGCAGGGCCGCGTATGCGGTGGTGCCGACGCACGCCATGCAGGCGCCGTCGGCGGGCGTGAGTGGCTCGGGGAGCGGGATGCAGTTGGCCTCACCCGCCGCCATGTACTCCGCGAACGAACCCGGTCGACCGACGCCGTAGACCTGGTGGTCGTAGAGGCAGCGGACGGTCTCGCCGCGCGCGCACTGCTCGCAGACCCCGCAGCCGTGGTGGTGATGCACCGTGACGCGATCGCCGACCTTGAGCCGCACGATGTCCTCGCCGACCTCGACGACGGTGCCGCAGGGCTCATGACCGCCGATCTGGTTCATATCGTGTGCGCCGCGATACACGTGCAGGTCGGAGCCGCAGATGCCGGTGGCTTCGATGCGGATGACGACCTCGCCGCGCCCCGCGGTGGGCTCCGGGAAGTCGCGGACCTCAAGCGTGCGGTTGCCGGTGAAGACGACGCCCTTCATGGCGGGAGACCTCTCAGGCGAGCGAGTGTGAGCTTGCGGAGTAATACGTCGCGGGCGGCGGAGGGACCTTCCGTAGCGCCGAACAGCAAAGGCCGACGCATCGACACGACAGATGCGTCGCTCCGAACGACACACGACGACGGCGAACGACCTCGTGCTGGCCGTTCGCCGCCTTTCGCTGCCGTTATTCGCCGTTACCGCGGGTTCGAGCCGGTCACAGTCGGCTCGTCGAGGATCGCCGCGATTCTCCTACCGCAATCCCGCCGAGGGCGGAGGTGTCGCGCGCGGGGCAATGAAACCCCTATCCGGCAAGCCCCGCGCGCGGCACTCATCGGAGCACCGAGGGACACGCGATGGATCGTGATGCGCTGACACAGATCGTGGCGGTCTACGTAAGCTGGAACACGCGGGATGAGCTGGCCGCGTCACTGGAGACGCTGCTTGGACCGGGCGGTGGCGGGCCGCAGGTGGTCGTCGTGGACAACGCCTCGTCGGATGGCACCGTAGAGATGGTGCGCGAGCGTTTCCCGCAGGTGCACGTGATCGCCAACCCCGACAACCGTGGCTTCGCCACCGCCTTCAACCAGGGCTGGCGGGCCTCCGAGCGCCCCTTCGTGCTGCAGATGAACCCCGACACGGTCCTGCCGCCCGACGCGCTTACAGTTCTGCACGGCTGCCTCGCGGCGAACCCCGAGTTGGGCGCGGTCGCGCCGGTGCTGGTCGATGACCGCGGTGAGGACACACAGAGCGCGCGCCCCTTCCCGCCCCTGACGCTCAAGCTGCTGGGCGACGAACTGCCCATGCACGGGGAGTCGATGGCGCTGGAAGGCTGCCCCGACGCTGCCGCAATACACTGGTTCATGGGCGCCTGCGGGCTCATCCGCCGCGAGGCGCTGGCGGCCACCGATGGCTTCGACGAGGGCTTCTTCCTCTACTCAGAGGACATCGACTGGGGGCTGCGCGCGTGGCGGGCGGGCCGGCGGCTCGCGCAGGTTGCGTCACTGCAAGTCGTCCACCACGGGAGCTGCTCCTCGGAGCAGGTGTCCTCGTGGCTGACCATGATGCGCCGCCATGACGGCTACTTCCGCTACCTCACGCAGGCGCACGGGCCGTGGGCGGCGCGTGGCAACTACCTGTGGTGGCTGGCACGGGCGGGCCTCGCCACGCTGCTGCTCGCGCCGCCGAGCCTCTTCCGTCCCGGCCTGCGCCCGCGCCTGCGCCACGAGGCCGGGCGGGTGGGCTACTGCCTGACGCACCTCGGGCGGCCCTTTCTGCTGGCCCGCTTCGGCCGCAACCACGCCCCAAGAGCGTCGCACCGTGAGGAGACACGCAGATGAGCGCACGCCGCCCGAACATCCTCTTCCTCTTCACCGACGACCAGCGCTTCGATGCCGTCGGCGCGCTGGGCAATCCTGCGCTCCCGCGCCAGGTCATCACGCCGAACATGGACCGGCTCGTTGAGCGCGGGACGGCCTTCACGCACGCCGCAATCCAGGGCTCGGTCTGCCCGGCGGTCTGCCAGCCTTCGCGCGCCATGCTCATGACCGGCCGGAGCCTCTACCACGCCCCGCGCGATTGCGGGGAGTTCACCACGCTGCCCCAGCATCTGCGCGAACATGGCTACTCGACCTTCGGCACCGGGAAGTGGCACAACCTCCCGCCCAGCTACGCGCGCAGCTTCAGCGACGGCGCCAGCATCTTCTACGGGGGCATGTCCAACCATCTGGAGGTCCCGGTCTACGATTTCCATCCGGACGGGAGCTACCCCGAGGAGGATCGCTCCATCGGCAAGGAGTTCTCCTCCGAGCTGTTCTCCGACGCAGCGATCGACTTCCTGAGCGCCTGCGATGGCGACGCGCCGTTCTTCGCCTACGTCTCGTACACCGCGCCACACGACCCGCGCATGGCGCCGAGGGAGTTCGCGGACCTCTACGACCCGAGCCGGATCGAGGTCCCGCCGAACTTCCAGCCGGTGCACCCCTTCGACAACGGGGAGATGGTCATTCGCGATGAGATGCTCGCGCCTTTCCCGCGCACGCCGGAGATCGTGCAGGAGCACATCGCGGCGTACTACGCGATGATCACACACCTCGACGCGCAGATCGGGCGCGTGCTCGACGCGCTGGAGGAGAGCGGCCACGCGGATGACACGATCGTCGTCTTCGCCGGTGACAACGGCCTCGCGGTCGGCCAGCACGGGCTGATGGGCAAGCAGAACATGTATGAGCACTCGGTGCGCGTGCCGCTGGTCATCGGCGGACCGGGGCTCCCCCAGGGCGAGCGTTCAGATGCGCTGTGCTACCTGCTGGACCTCTTCCCGACGCTGTGCGACCTCGCGGACCTGCCTGCGCCGCAGACGGTGGAGGGGCGGTCGCTCGCGCCGACCATCCGCGGTGAAGCGGGCGCGGGTGGATACGATGACCTGTTCTTCGCCTACATGGACCGCCAGCGCGCGGTGCGCGACGAGCGCTGGAAGCTCGTGGAGTACTTTGGCCCTGCCGAGCGCGTGACACAGCTCTTCGACCTCGCGGCCGATCCGTGGGAGACCGCCAACCTCGCCTCCGCGCCGGGGATGGACGAGCAGGTGAATCGGCTCAGGAGCGCCCTCACAGCATGGCAGCGGGCGATCGACGATCCGGCGGAGGGCGCGATCGACTGGTCCGAGTAGCCCGAGACCCGGTGGTCGTCCTGAGACGAAAATGGAGGATTACCCCGATACAGTTCATCCGTGCTGGAACGTATACTATGGTGGTGATTTGCAGTGACTGAGTGACGTGGGCAAGCAGCCGTCCCGCGGCACAGGTTCCGGGGAGGCGCGCGCCCAGCACTGGCTTAGGGGTGGCTGCATAGATGGCACGAGGCACGCAGGCCGAATCGATGCGGGCGTTTGTGGAGAGGCGCCCGCGGGGACTGGGTCCGTCTGATGTGACCAATGAGGATATGATCGCCGAAATGGAGCGTCTGCAGGCGCGTGCCGAACGCTCGGAGGCCGAGTTGGCCCGAGTCCGGCACGCGCAGGAACACACGCCATGGTACGCCCACGGCGACCCCGATGGGGAGCCCGACTCGTGCCCCTACCACTACCTCATCGACAAGCTCGACGCGTCCGTCCTCTTCGTCGATGCCGACCTGATCGTCCACCACGCCAACCGCTACCTGGCAGACTTCATGGGCACGGACCCGAGTGAGCTTGAGGGCCTTCCGGCGCGCGAGCTGCTCGCGCGGGTGTTGGCGCCGGGGCCTGAGCACGACGCCATCATCGAGCAGTTCCTCGCCGCCCCATTCGCTCAGCGCACCGATGAGATCGACGTGCTGCGCGCCGATGGCCGTGAGGCATGCTTCTCCGTGACCAGGCGGCCGGTTCTGGACTCCGACGGCGAAGTACTCGGCGTCATCGCTATCGGGACCGACGTCTCGAGGCGGCGTGAGACCGAGCGACGGCTCGCCCGCTACCAGCAGTCCCTCAGGTCGCTGGGTTCGGAAGTCGCGCTGTCCGAGGAGCGCCAGCGGCGCGCCATCGCCACCCGCATCCACGACGATATCAGTCAGAACCTCGCCTACGCGAAGCTCCGAGTCGGATCGCTCACGACCTGCCCGGACGGCGAATCCTGCCGAGACAACATCAGCGAGATCAACGACCTGCTCGACGCCGCCATCGCAGGCTCGCGAGCGTTGGCCTTCGAGCTGAGCCCGCCGCTGCTGCACGAACTGGGCCTCACAGAGGCCATCGGATGGCTCACTGAGCAGTTCGGGGAGCGCCACGACCTGAACCTGGAGTTCACCGACGACGGCCGCGACAAGCCGCTCGCGGAGGATGTGAGCGTCACACTCTTCCGGGCGGTCAACGAGCTTCTGACGAACGTGGTCAGGCACGCCCACGCCCATCACGCGACCGTGTCGGTCAGCCGGGCGGACGGCCACGTCCTCGTGCGCGTCTCCGATGACGGGCAGGGCTTCAGCCCGGCGAATGCGCTCGAGGGGCACAGCAGCTACGGCCTGTTCAACATCAGCGAGCGGCTGGACTACGTCGGCGGAGCGATGCTGATCGAGTCAAACGAGCTCACCGGCACCCGCGTGACGCTCACCGTGCCTGTCGAGACGGCCCGCCCGTGAAGCTCACTCGCCACCGTGCGCCGCCACCTCCGCCTCGATGAACAGCAGCGCATCCTCTGGGACCTGCCCGATCGGCAAGGGAATGAAACGCTGTTCCGCGGCCATCGACAGCAGCGCGACCTCGTTGGTCCTCAATACCTTCTCGAATGCGTTCCAGCGCAGCTCCCCCGCACCGTTCTGATACCGGCTCTTGAGCCACTCGCCATCCACCTCGTAGTGGACGGGCGCTCCCCCGGTGAGCTTCGCGTAGCCTTTGACCGTGCGCCCGATCGCGAGCCAGATCGCGATCGGCAGCAGCACCAGTACGAGCACGAGCAGCGCCGTCAGAAGCCCGATAGCGTCGGTGAGCAGGCCGACGTGCGTCGCTCGGTAGACGGCTGTGCCGAGGCCCGCGCCGACCCAGCCGAGGACGTAACGCAGCCTCAGCCGCCGCCACATGAAGAACGTGGCGGCCCGCCGCAGCACATCCGGCGCCACGCGGACGGTGAACTCGTAGCGCCGCGATGTGGGCTGCAGGTCCGGTTGGGTCTGAGGGCTGTCACTTGATGCCATGCGCGGCGACCTCGCTCTCGATGAAGATGAGGGCATTCTCGGCGTGGTGGCGCCTCGATGGCCATTCGCCGGTGTGGGCGGGCGTTCCTTCGACAAGAGCCAAGCGGACGGGGGCGTCCGCACCACGGGGCGCGCGCCGTTGCCGTCCCCCTTTCCCTCTTCACCATTCACTCTTCCCCCTCCGGTTGCGTCGGGCCGCGCACAGTGCTACCATGCCGTTCGGTACGCCAATCACCGTCGAACGATCCAGGTGTCTGTCCATGAAGGTCAAGGCCGAATTCCTGCCCGGCTGGCTCGTCATGCTGGCCATCGCCATCATCTCAGTGCTGGTCTCCGCGGCGATCGTCGTGGGCGGCAGCAACCCCGTTGAGCCCGCCGTCGTCGCGGTCATCCTCGGGATTCTCCTCGCCAACGTCCGCCTGCTCCCCGAGGCCACGCGCTCTGGCATCAAGTCCTTCGAGACCCCGCTCGTGCTCGGCATCGTGCTCATCGGCGCGGGCCTGAACGTCGGCGACGTCCTTGGCCAGGGCTGGGCGATGCTCGCGGTCATCGTCGGCACGATGGTCGTGGGCTTCTGGTCGATCTACCTGCTCGGCAAAGCCTTCGGCCTCAGTCAGCGGCTCTCGCTGCTGCTTTCGGTCGGGACCACGATCTGTGGCGGCTCAGCCATCGCGGTCACCGCCCCGCTGATCGAGGCGAAGGAAGAGGAGACGTCTTACGCCATCGGCACTATCGCGCTGTGGGGCGTGGTGGCGATGATCGCCTATCCGGCGCTGTTCCGCATCATCGCGCCGGGCGCGGACGCGATCTTCGGACTGTTCGCGGGCGTGGCGGTGCAGTCAACGCCCCAGGCGGTGGGCGCGGGCTTCATCTTCTCGGAGACGGCGGGCGACATCGCGACCGCGGTCAAGCTCGTGCGCAACACCTTCATGGCGCCGCTCGCGCTGGTCATCGCGGTCTGGTATGGCTCATGCGTGCGCGGCCGTGAGGAGGCGTGCGAGGTCGGCGAGGAGCCCCAGCGCATCAACTGGATGAAGGGCTTCCCGTGGTTCCTGTTCGGCTACTTCGTGATGGTCGCGCTGCGCAGCTACGGCTTCTTCACTGAGGCGGGGATCGCGGCGTTCACCTCGTGGGGTAAGTTCCTGATCCTCGTCGGGATGGCGGGGATCGGCCTGAACACGCGCTTCAGCGCCTTCAAGGGCATCGGCGGCAAGCCACTGGTCGTCGGCGTGATCGGCGCGATCATCCTCGCGGTCTGCAGCCTGGTGCTGATCCGCGTGTTGGGCGTTGCGTAGGGAAGACCGACGGTGAGAAGTGCAACGGGAGCGGAACGGCCAGCGCGCCGCCGCCGCTCCCGCGTCCGGCTCCGTCATTCCGCAAGGTCTGCTGCCACCTGCTTCGTCCACGGCGCATCGGGCCATGTGTTGACCATGTGCCGGGCGATGCGCCGCGCGATCTCCGGCTCGCCCAGCGTCTCCCACGCCAGCGCCCCGAAGTAGGCGTGCTGGATCTCGGCGTTGGCGGGCGTGAGGACGTCCGCGGCCCCGTGCAGCACCTCGCGCGCCTCGGCATCCTGCCCCTGCAGCAGCAGCGCATACGCCAGCGCCGGGAAGCTGTTGTTCCCGTTCGCGATGGCGGCGCGCAGCGCCACCTCTGCCGCCTCAGGCGTGCCGAAGAGCAGTTCCGTGCCCCCCAACGTGTCGAGGTTCTGCCAGTCGTTTGGCAGAAGCTCCACCGCGCGGCGTGCGCTCGCAAGGGCCTGCTCGCGCAGGTCCGCATCCTCAGGCATGAGCAGGCAAGTCTCCCAGGCGACGTTGTTACGCGCAAGCTCCTCGCTGAAGGGCGAGTAGGCCAGCTCCACAGCGCGCCGGCTGGCCGCCACGGCCTCCTCCAACTGCCAGTCCACGTCGAGCCCGTAGCCGAGATTCAGGTGCCACTCCCAGTAGTCGGGATTGATCTCGACCGCGCGGCGCAGCGGCTCGATGGCCCCCGGAGCATCGCCACTGTCCACCAGCGTCATCCCCAGGTACGACCACGCGCGCGCAAGGTCCGGATCGAGGCGCGCGGCCTCCTGCAGTTCCGCGATGGCCGCGCCGTAGTCCGGCGGGTCCGTCACGTAGGGGATGCACAGCCCGTGCGCGTAGTGCGCCAGCGCGGAGTCCGGGTCGAGCGCCAGCGCATACTCGGCGGAGGCATTGGCCTCCGGCTCGAGCCCGGCGGGGCTCATCCACTGGGTGTAGGCCAGCAGCGCCCACGCCGAGGCGCTCTGAGGGTCGATCTGTGTGGCGAGCTTCCCCGAGGCGACCGCGTCGTCATACAGCGCGAAGTCGGTCTGCCGCGTGGCGCGCTCCCAGAGCATCTCCAGGCGCTCGTCGATGCTCAACTGGGCGGATGCCACTGCGGCAAGTGTCAGCAGGCAGACCACCATGACCGTGCGCATCATCTGGCACCTCCAAAGTGCGGCTTCGAGCTACTGATGGATTCGTTCCCCGCGGGCGAGTGTCCTCCTGCTCGCCGCGCGGGAGGTGCATCCTGCGCCGTAGCGAAGCCTATGCGGGCATCCTAACATCCTGCGCGGGGAGGCGTGGCCCGTGAAGAAGCTCATCAACGACCCGTTCGAGTTCGTGGACGAGACTATCGAGGGCGTGCTGCTCGCCCATCCGGAGCACCTCAAGCGCTGCGGGGGCAGCAAGCGCGCGCTCATGCGCGCAGACGGGCCCGTCGAGGGCAAGGTCGCGATCGTCACCGGAGGCGGCTCGGGGCACATCCCCGTCTTCCTCGGCTACGTCGGGCCCGGCCTGTGTGACGCGGTCTCGATCGGCAACGTCTTCTCCTCACCATCCCCCGACGACATGCTCGCCGCCACGAAGGCCGCGCACGGCGGCGCGGGCGTCCTGCACCTCTACGGCAACTACTCCGGCGATAAGATGAACTTCGGCATGGCCGCCGAGATGGCCGAGATGGATGACATCGAGGTCGCCACCGTGCTCGCCACGGACGACGTCTCCTCCGCGCCGGTTGAGGAGATCGACCGGCGGCGCGCCGTCGCGGGCCTGTTCTTTGCGTACAAGATCGCCGGCGCGCGGGCCGAGGAGGGCGCGGGCCTCGCCGAGGTCGTCGAGGCCGCCGAGCAGGCGGCGTTCGCCACGCGCTCGATGGGCGTCGCGCTCACGCCCTGCACGATCCCGGCCGCAGGTGCGCCGACCTTCGAGATTGGCGAGGGCGAGATGGAGATCGGGATGGGCATCCACGGCGAGGCCGGCGTGCGCCGCGGGGAGATAGTGCCCGTGGACGACGTGGTCGATGAGCTGCTCGGGCACGTGCTCGCGGACATGCCCTTCAAGGCGGGCGACGAGGTCGCCGTGCTGGTGAACTCCCTTGGCGCAACTCCGCCCGAGGAGGTCTACATCATGTACCGCCGCGTGACCGCGGTCCTCGGCGAGGCCGGGATCGCCATCCACCGCTCGTTCATCGGCGAATACGCGACCTCGCTGGAGATGGCGGGCGCGTCGGTGAGCCTGCTGCGGCTCGACGCGGACCTCAAGCGCCTGCTGGACGCGCAGGCGTATTCACCGTTCCTGCCCAGGCTCGGGGCGTAGACGCGATCCGCCCGCACATTGCTGGTATGCGCACGGGGGCGTGCGCGCCGAGGAAGTCGTCCGTAAGGGAGACGATCCGATGGACACGCTCAGCAGCGCCGACCTGATCGCGTTCCTCACGATGCTCACCGAGGAGATGCCCGGGCACAGTGACCGCCTGCGCGAGCTCGATGCGCAGTTCGGAGACGGCGATCTCGGCATCACCATCGCGATCGGCATGAAGGCCATTCGCGACGCCCTGCCCGAGCTTGAGGCAGAGGAGCCCGGCGTGATCCTTGCGAAGGCCGGGATGGCCTTCAACCGCGAGGCGGCCTCGACCTTCGGCGCGATCTTCGCCACCGCGTTGATGAGTGCGGGCAAGCAGGTGCGCGGGAAGCCCGAGATCGCCCTGGGCGACCTCCCCGGCATGATCGAGGCTGCGGCGTCGGGCGTGAGCGCGCGCGGCGGTGCGAAGCCCGGCGAGAAGACCATCCTCGACGTGCTGCTGCCGATGGCCGCCGAACTGCAGGCGCAGGTCGCCGGCGGCGCCGCGCTCGCCGACGGCGCCGCCGCGACCCATCGTGCCTGCGGGGAGGCCCTTGAGGCCACGAAGTCGATGGAGGCGAAGCACGGGCGCGGCGGCTGGTTCAAAGAGAAGAGCATCGGCATTCAGGACCCCGGCTCCACCGCCATCTGTCTGATGATGGACTGTTTCGCGCGCTTCGTCGCGGGCTGATCACGTACCTTGGCGGTGACGTTGAGATTGCGTCCGAGCCGGGATCGGGCACGACCATCACGATCATCTGTCCGGTAGCAGCGAAGGAGACCGCCCCCTCATGAAGCTCCGCGTCGTCCTCGCCGACGATCATCAGGTCATCCGGGAGGGGCTGCGCACCCTCATCGAGGAACAGTCCGACATGGAGGTCGTCGCCGAGGCCGCCAACGGCCGCGAAGCCATCAGATTGTGCGGGGAGATGAAGCCCCAGGTGGTGGTCATGGACGTGGCGATGCCCGATCTCAACGGCATCGAGGCCACGCGTCAGATCATGGCCGAGTGCCCGACCACGAAGGTGCTGGCGCTGTCCATGCACGCGGACAAGCACTACGCGGCCGGTATGCTCGGTGCAGGCGCGGCGGGCTACGTGCTCAAGGACTGCGCGTTCGAAGAGCTGGCGGACGCGATCCGGCGCGTCGCGACCGGCGGTAGCTACCTGAGCCCCGAGATCGAGGGCGTGGTGTTGCGCGACTACGTTGAGCGGCTGTCCGGTGAGGGCGGCCCGTCGGCGTTCTCGGTGCTCACCGACCGCGAACGCGAGGTGCTGCAGCTCGTGGCCGAGGGCCACACCACCAAGCAGATCGCGGACAGGCTGCACGTCTCGGTGAAGACGATCGAGAGCCATCGACAGAACATCATGGACAAGCTGGAGATACGCTCGATCGCGGAGCTGACGAAGTACGCGATCCGCGAGGGCCTGACGTCGCTGGACGCGTAGCTCTGGCGTTCCAGCCTGTCAACCCTTCTGTCCCGCAACGACGGTCCCACGCAATTCAGAGAAGTCGAACCCCTCTCTCAGGGTTTCCCCTGTTGTGAACCCACCGCTGATGCCCTACCCTTCTCCATTGCGTATCGACGCACGGTGCTGGAGGAGGATTCACGATGGCGAAGATGGCCGCGAAGGCAACCAACGTCGGCCCCACGATCATGTGCGCGAAGGTCCGGGGCCATAGCTGCTTCACCGACCTGCCTGTGGAGATGGGCGGGACCGACACCGCCGCACTGCCCCCCGAGACGCTCTGCGCGGCACTGGCCAACTGCATCGGCATGGTGGTCGCGATCACCTGCCGAGAGGAGGGCATTGCGTTCGCGGGCATGACCGTTGCGGTCGAGGCCGAGCCCGATGATGAGAAGGCGAAGCTCGACAATTTCGCGGTCACGATCATGATGCCTGAGAAGCTGACGGACGAGCAGCGCGCGACCGTCGAGGAGGCGCAGAAGGCCTCGAAGGTCCGCGGCACAGTAGCGGCAGGCGCGCATCTGACGGTGACGGTCGCCTGACCGCAGCGAGGAGTCACCGGCGACACACGCGTGACAGTGGGGACACTGGAGGCGAAGACGCATGGCGCACAAGCTGCCCGAGCTGCCGTACTCATACGACGCGCTGGAGCCGTTCCTGAGCGAACAGACGCTGTGCATTCACCACGACAGGCATCACCGGGGCTACGTGGACGGCCTGAACCAGGCCGAGGAGAGGATCGAGACGGCGCGCGAGGCCGGCGACTTCTCCAGCGTCCGCGCGATCTGCGACGCCCTGGCCTTCAACTACTCCGGACACCTCTTCCATAGCATCTACTGGCAGTGCATGAGCCCCGGCGGCGGGGGCGAGCCATCGGGCGCACTCGCTGAGCAGATCGTCAACGACTTCGACGACCTCGCGACCTTCCGCACGCAGTTCACGGCCGCGACCAATGCCGTGCAGGGCTCCGGCTGGGGCGTACTGGCGTGGCAGCCGCTCGGCCAGAGCCTCGTGGTGCTGCAGGCCGAGAAGCATCAGAACCTCGCGCAGTGGGGCGCGGTGCCGGTCGTGGTGCTGGATGTCTGGGAGCACGCCTACTACCTCGACTATCAGAACGAGCGCAAGCGCTACACCGAGGCCTTCTTCGACGTGATCAACTGGGAGTTCGCGCTACACCGCTTCGAGCAGGCGTAAGGCGCGTCCGTCCCATGTGCAGGGAGAAAGCCGACCCGAATACCGCCGGGAAGTGCATCGCGATCCTGGTCGCGGGCGACTTCGAGGACGTAGAGCACGTGATCCCTGATATGAGGCTGGAAGTCAAACGGCGCCGGTTTGCGCAGCGCTTTCCGCACCGTAATGGTGGGGTTAAGGACCACGCCGACCTCAGGGCAATCGGAAGCGTGATTTGGGGGAATCACCCGATTGCCCGAACCGGCGGCGCACGATAAACTTACACTTGAACATTCTCAACTAGGAAGCAGCCTAGGGCCGACGGCGCGGAGTCGGCGGCCATTGGAGCATCGAGAGTGCTGGACCCCGAGTGAGTGGTGGCGTGCTGGCGGAGAACTGGTGTGGTGTGGAGGTGCTGATGAGGCGGGGTCCGGCTGCTCTCTCTCATCTTCGGCCGCGGAGGTCGTGGGTGATGTCCGGGCAGGATGGTCGATGGAAGGTCTGGCAAGGGTCTTGAGGAGGCGCGTGTGGTGGAGGCATTGGGCTGGCGCGGCGTCGCCGGCGGGTCGGGCCGACCGGAGTGGTGGTGCGGTGTGCGGCGTGGTGGAGCGGAAGACATTCTGTCCTGGACAACGGATGCCGGGCGGCGCTTCAGGAAGCGGTTGTGTGGTCGTGTGAGTGGTGGCGAGGTGGAGGCCCTCATAGGGGCTCTCGAAGCGCCTCCCGGGCGACTCGGCTGGGGAGCGCGAAGCAGGTGGAGTGGTGGTGTTCTGGCGGTCCTGCTGAGGACCACCGAGTAGCAGCATCGGATGCTGGCTGTGGCGGTGCCGGCATCAGCGTTTCGAGGCCCGCGGCTCTTGCCGCGGGCCTCTCGCGTTCACGCCCCCCCCGCGGCCGCCTCGAGACTCCTTCCGCAGGGGGCATTCTGCGATTCCCTGTAACTACGGGCTGCAGTGGTGTAAAATGACTTGCAGAGGACGCCCACAATCGGCGCCGCCCTCCGGTCCGCTCCACCCTCAAGACCGGACGCAGCGCCGCCGCCGGAAGGGGATGGTTTCCGATGCGCGCAGTTCTGACGTACACCTTGGCTGCCGTGTTGCTCGTCACAGTCGCTGTCGGGGCGTTCGCCGCTCCCCAGCCGACGATCCTCCGGCCCGTCGCCTTCGAGGATCCACTGACCGCACGTGACCTCCTGTTCTCCCCGCTGCAGATCTCCCAGCAGTTCCAACTCATCCTTAAGCAGAAGGGCATCACCGGTCAGAAGGCCGACAAGGCTTCTGAGCAGTTCCGCCTGCTCCCGGTCGATCTGCAGAGCAACCTGCTCCTGGTCCTGAATGAGAACCTCGCGAAGAAGTTCGACCGCGAGGCACTCGCGATCTCACACATAGACCCGAGCCTCTTCGAACGCGTCCGCGTCACGCTCTTCCTGATTAGCAGCTTCTGGCCCGAGCAGGGCGCGCCCGGCCTATGGGCATACGCCTTCGGACGCGGCTTCAACTCCGACTGCAAGGTCTTCTTCGATGGCGTCGAGGTGGACTCGTATTACCTCGGCGAGTCGTTCGAGTTCTTCCCCAACTCGATGGCCTTCAAGGTGCCGGTCGGCGCTTCACGAGCCCAGGAGCACGACGTGTACGTTCGGAACATGAACAGCAGCGCCAACACTGCGACCGCGAAGTACGAGATCGTCGCCCCGCGCGGCTACCGCGGCTACCACGGCTGGAAGTTCTCCAACTTCTCCCGCGCCAGCATCGACTGGAAGCTCTACGCCGACTACTTCGGCCGCCTGAACGTGGAGTACGCCGACGGCACCCACCGTCCCGCCGCGCAGACGTGGTATGACAACGCCTACACCAGCGCGGGCGCCGGCGGCAACTGCTACGGCATGAGCGTCTCCAGCCTGCGCATCAGGAACCACGAGTTCGACCACATGTTCCACGCCAACTACTTCCAGAACGCCGCGACCGCACAGCCCTGGGTCTGGTGGTACGACTGGATCGCCACCACGCGTGAGACCGTCCAGCAGCAGCAGGGCGCATGGTACACGCAGGAAGTGCTCGACCTGCACAACAACTTCTGGAACAACCAAAGCTCGCGCGACGTGTTCACGCGCTGCGAGTCCCTGCTGACCAACGTCGTCAACCGCCCCGTGCTCGTCTACTGGGGCGCCAACTGGGGCCACGTCGTCTGCCCCTACGACACCGAGGTCGACGGCAACACGCGGCGCATGATCGTCTACGACAACAACAACCCCTACCGCGAGAACGAGGGCGGCTCCGTCGATCCCGACGTGGCGACCGTGAACTGGTCCGCCAACACCTTCTCCCGTGGCACCGCGACGAAGGCCGAGCTGTTCTCCTACGAGGAGTGCACGCCCGGCAATCCGCACCTGCCCGGCGCGGAATACGGCGGCCCGGGCGCGAGCACGGTCGTCGCGGTCCTCAGCCCCAACGCGAACGTGCAGCAGATCACCGATGCGGCCGGGCGCAAGTTCTTCAACCCCGACGGCTCGATCAACCAGAATCCCGCGAGCCGCATCCCGAACTCGAGCTTCGTGCCGCCGCTGGTGCAGGACATGCCGCGGGTCATCCGGCGCCCGGTGGCCGGCCAGGTGCAGCCGCTCCAGCTCGCTGAGCCCCAGCCACCCGCCAATGCCCCGCTGGTCTTCGTGTTCGGCCAGGCGAGTGGGAAGACCCTGACCTTCAACGTCGCCGGCCAGGGCGCCAAGCAGATGCAGCTCTTCTCACAAGGCCGCATCTTCGACATCAACTCCAACGGAATCGGCGAGATCCGGTTCAGCAACCTCCTCCAACTGCCCTCGCTGCAAATCCTCAACGCCCAGGCGGTCGGCCCGACGTCGATGCGGTTCATACGCTCGACGCCTCAGGGCGACCGGGCCTTCGAGCTGAACAACCTCCGCAACCTCGGCGCGCAGCAGCTTGAGCTGATCCCCAACGCTCAGGGCACCGCGATCGAGGTCAGAGGGCCCGCGGCTCTGCAGTTCAACATGGACGTGCTCGGGCCGGCCGGGCGGGGCATGCAGCAGGCCACCTTCGGCAACATCGCGCTGCAGGCGGGCGCGAAGGCGAACCTCAGCCCGCTCAACTGGGGCGCGCTGCAGACCTCCGGCCTGCGGCTGCAGCTCCTGAACCTGCAGAACAACGCGGTGCTCAACCAGCAGACGATCCAGCGCATGCAGTAGCGCCCGCATCGCGCAGTCACGAACCGCAACGGGGACGCCGGGAGCAAGCGCTCACCGGCGTCCCCGTTCGCGTGTCTGCGCAAGCGCCGCGGCAGGTGCGCGGGCCACCGTCGCGAACACCCTCTGCGACTGAAGTCTGTGGACCTCACATGTGCCGGGGAGGTCGCGACCATGACACGACGCGCGCTGATGATCCCGCTTGCGCTGTGCCTGACCGTCCTGATCGGGGGCTGCAGGCCCGCCGCCAACACGGAGGCGCCGCCGCCCGATCCGCAACCACCCGCCCATGCGACGCCGGACGCCACGGCGGATGTGGCCGCCTCGACCGATGGCTGGTCATGCGTTGTTGGCGACGGCATGCACCTGCTGGCGATTCCTGCCGCAGGCGGCGACCCACGCACACTCTTCACGTACGCCGAGGAGCCGTACTACCGCCAGGCGAGCGTCTCGCCTGACGGCTCGCGCGTGGCACTGCTCGACGCCGACCAGTCGCTGCATGTCGTGAGCATCGGGGACGGCGTCGCCGAGGAGATAGCGGGCGCGCTTGAGGGCGGGGCGGTTCGGCGCGCGGCGCCTCAGTTCTCACCCGACAGCCAGTGGCTCGCTTGGATTGAGGACGGCGATCTACGGCTCCGCGACCTCGAGGGCACGGTCGCCCAGATCACGCAGCTCGGCCAGGGCGGCCACTTCGCGTGGTCACCGGACAGCCAGTACCTGGCCGTTTGTCTGCGCGATGAGCAAGAGCGCGGGCAGGGGCTGTGGATCGTGCACCGCAGCGGCGGAGACGTGGTGCAGGTGGCGCCTGCCAGCAACGACATCTACGCAGCGTCCTTCCCGGCGTACTCGCCCGACGGTCAGACCATCGCCTTCAGCCGCGCGTGGGAGGGCGGGATGCTGTGCTTCGCCAGCGCGGTGGGGGAGGCCGAGCGCCTCGACCTCGGGCCCGCGTTCGGCACGCTGCACTGGCTGGGGGATAGCTCCGGCGTACTCTATGACGCGGCGGCCAATGAGGTCGAGACCGGCGGCATCTTCTTCTGCGCGCGCGACGCCGACCCGATGCCGGTGGTCGAGGTGACCGCATTGGGCTTCGATGCCAGCGCCGCGGGCGACCTGGCCTTCGTGATCGGCGATGAGGCCCCCGTCACCATCAGCGTCATCGAGGACGCGACGGGCGAGCGCCGCAGCCTGCCCGAGCGGGCCCTGCCGCTGCAGTGGGCCCGCTGCGCATGGCGGCCCGACGGCGAAGCGATCGCCGCGTGGTCGGAGGGGGACGAGGACGCGGCGCTGTTCGTGGGCGGGCACGAGGGCGAGTTCAGGGAGATCTTCACCGGCGTGCACACGTTCGTCGGTTGGGCGCAGCAGCAGTGACACCTCGGGAGGCATCAGCGATGGGCATGCTCAAGCTCAAGCCGCGCTACCAGCGGCACGCGGTCGATGAGGGCGTGGACTACGTCGAGGCGAACTTCCAGCGAGCGTTCGTCGAGTGGGAGATGGATCCGGCCGAGGCGGGCCTCGTGATGGTGGACTGCTGGGACCGCCACCCGATCGTCACTCATCAGCAGCGCGCCGAGGTGATCTGCAGCGAGCGCATCGCGCCGGTCGCGCAGGCCTGCCGAGACGCGGGCATGGCGGTGATCCACGCGCCCTCACCCGCGCAGGCGCGCATGTACCCGCAGTGGACGAAGTTCGCGTGCGACGCGGACATCTTCGACGCGGCGGGCGAGCCGCCCGCGTGGCCGCCCGCGGAGTTCCGGGGCAAGGAGGGGGCGTGCGCGCAGTTCAGCAGGCTCCCCGAGCTGGCGCTGAATGCGTGGCTCGAGGCCGAGCTTGAGGGCCGGTGCATCGTCGGCTGCCTCGAGCCGCAGCCGGATGACTTCGTGGTCGCGACGGGCGAGCAGCTCCATCGCCTCTGCCGCCACGAGGGGATCGTGCACCTCTTCTACTGCGGCTTCGCGGCGAACATGTGCGTGCCCGGACGCGACTACGGCATGCGCGCCTTCGGGCGCCGGGGGTACAACCTCGTGCTGCTGCGCGACTGCACCAGCGCGATCGAGGCCGGCTCCACCTACGACGCGATGGCGCTGACCGAGGCGGCGATCCTCGAGGTCGAGATGCTGCTGGGCTTCACGCTGACCTCGGACGAGCTGATAGGCGCGTGCGAGGGCGCGAAGGGGTAGGCGAGGGACGCCGGACGGAACGGCTTCGTAACAGGAATCGGCGCTTCGCGCCGACAGGATGGCGCTGCGCGCCAACAGGAAACTGCAGCGATGACGGCAAATGGCTGAGAGGGTGTACGGCAACGGCGACGGCGGCCTCGGGACAGGCGCGCCGGGGCCGTCAGGGCCTCAGCGCCACGCGCAGGACGGACGGATCGCTCTCCATCAGCGCCAGCGCCGCGTCGATCTCCTCCAGCGGGAAGACCTCGCGCACCACGCTGCCGAACGCGAAGCGCTGGGGGCCGTCGGTCAGAAAGCGCAGCGCCTCCTGCAGGTCCAGCGGCGTGTAGTTGTGCAGGCCCTGCAGCGTGAGGAGCTTCGTCGTCAACGTGTGCAGGTCGAGCTGCGCGGTCGCGTCGGGGAAGACGCAGCCCGCCAGCACGTAGCGCCCACCGATGCGCAGCGCCGCGATCCCGTCGCGCACCACCGATGGCACACCGCAGGCCTCGATCGCCACGTCAAAGCCTCGCCCGCACTCGGTGGCCTCGCTCAGCTCCGCGACGAGTTCGTCTCCGGGCAGGTCCACGCCGATGGTGTGTGATGCTCCGAAGTGCGCGGCCTGCCTGACCCGCGCCTCGCATGGATCGACCACCACGATCGACCGCGCCCTCCGGTGGGCGCTCAGCGCCATCGCGCACAGCCCGACCAGCCCCGCCCCCTGCACCAGCACCGACTCGCCCGGACGCACATCCGCCAGCCGCGCCGCCGCCTGCATCGTCGAGAGCGAGCAGTTTGCGAAGACCGCGATGGCATCCGGCAGTTCGTCGGGGAGGCGGTAGTAGGCGCTGCCGGGCACGAGGTAGCAGTACTCCGCGAAGCCGCCGCTCAGCGGTGTAAGGCTGTCAAGCTTCTGGTGCCCGTACTTAAACAGAGTTACACACTTCTGAGGAATGCCTCGCGTGCAGAAGAAGCAGCGCCCGCAGCTTGCCGCGATCGCCCAGGTGATGCGGTCGCCCACCGCCAGCGGCTCGCCGAGGCAGTCGGCCTCCACGCCCTCGCCGAGAGCCGCGACCTCGCCCACGATCTCGTGGCCGAGCACCAGCGGCCCGCCGGGATCGCGCCGTCCGCGGATCGTGTGCAGGTCCGAGCCACAGATCGCGCTCAGGCGCACGCGCACCAGCACCTCGCCGGGGCGCAGCGGCCGCATCGGCAGCTCGCGCAGGCGCAGCGATCGGTCGGTCGGATCGAAGACGATGGCCTGGCAGCGCGCCGGGAGGCTCACGGGCGCTCGCCCCGCCGCAGCCGCAGCTCGATGTCCTCGATGATCGGCGGCAGGTCCGCGATGGTGGGGATCGTGTAGTGCACGCCCGCGCGCTGCAGCGTCAGGCGCGCGCGCTCGGCCATCTCCGCCAGCGCGCCGCGCGGGAGATCGCCCAACTCCTCCTCGCGCAGCCCGATCGTGTTGCCCGACTCGATCACGCCGACCGTCCAGGCGCCGGCGTTGAGGCCCTCTTCAACGTCGGGGATCGTGTCGCCGACCTTCACGACCGCCTCGGCGGGGTAGACGCCCGTCTCCAGCATGTTCACCACCAGCATCCACGGGGCGGGCCGCGCCTCGGGCACGTCGGTGGCGCACACGTTCGAGTCGGCCTCGAAGCCCTGCTCGGCGGCCACCGGCAGGATCGCGTCGAGCACCTCGCGGAAGTAGCCGGTGTTGGTGGCGACCATCGTGTCGCGCGCGCGCAGCCAGCCGATCGTCTCCAGCACGCCGGGGATCATCTCCGCACGATCGACCGCCATGCGTATCTGGATCGGGTGGAACGCCTCGTAGAGCCGCTCGGTGTCGGCGGAGGTCGGCTGCGCGCCGCGCGCCTCGCTCCACACGCGGGCGATCTCGGGCTCGGCGAGCAGTGCGGCGATGTGCTCGCGCTTGCCGATGCCCATCGGCCCGCGCGCCTGCTCGACGGAGACCTCCACGCCCGCATCGCGGAACAGCTCGACGAAGGCCAGCGCGGGCGCCTGACAGCCGAAGTCAACGATCGTCCCTGCCCAGTCGAAGGCGACGAGCTGCACGGGACCGCGGTATTCGCGACGGTAAGCGAAGGGCATGGTCGGCCTCCCGGTTGGTCTCACTGACCTGCGCGGGCAGGGTACGACGATGGGGGGCGGGAGTCAAGCCGGGGGGGCCGCGCGAGCGCCCTGCAGCGATCCGGCAGGTGTGGGCGACCTCACACGGGAACCTGAACCACCGCGGGACAAGCCGGCCCATCCATGGAGGTCACTTCAATGAAGCTCAGCCGCCCGGCGTTTGCGCTCCTCGCCCTGATCGCCTGCGCGCTCGTCTACGCGCAGGCGTACGCGCCCGTTGCGGTCGATCTCCCGCCCGACCAGGCGGAGACGCTGCGCGCGACCTTCAACGACGGCTACTCCGACTTCTACGGGCGGGGCCTGGAGGCGGACATCGCCCGCGGCTCCCGCGACGTGGTGCTCAACCCCTACGATCGCGGCAATCAGAAGGACATCGGCCTGTACCGCGCGCGTGACACCGAGGGCGTGGTGGAGAAGGCTCTGCGCATGGAGCGCGGGCAGTCGCATCGCTACGACGCCTCCGGCAACGTCAACCTCCGGCGCGGCACGGTTGCGTTCTGGGTCAAGTTCGACCGACCCATCGGTCAGGTCCACCACAGCCTGCTCAGCATCACCTCCGTCTCGCGCGAGGCGATGGCATACGGCCTGCGCGGGCGTTACGGGCGCATCCTCGTCCACGGACCGTGGGGCGGCAGCTTCGACTTCGAGTCAGAGCCGTGGGAGGGCGAGACCTGGTATCACCTCGCCTTCGCGTGGGATGAAAGCGAGGGCTTCCGCCTCTACGTGAACGGCGAGCGCACCCGCTCGGAAGCGCGCACCTGGCAGACCGAGGACCTCGAGCCGGACAAGCTGCTCATCGGCGAATGGAACTACTGGGGAGGCACTCAGCAGCCCTTCGCGCTCGATGAGCTGCGCGTGTTCTCGCGACCGCTCAGCGACGAGGAGGTCCGAGTGGTCTACGAGGGCCAGCCGGACTTGCCCGCGGTCGCGGCTGCGTGGACGCCTGAACTCGCCGCCCACCGCGCCGACTACCTCGGCTGGGAGGGCCAGCCGCTGCTCGGCATCGAGCCTGCGGGCGAAGATGAGACGCTGCTCGTCCGCCAGGCCGGGATCGACGACGCCCGCGCGATCTACTCGCAGGCGTGGAAGGTCTGCGATGGCGACCGCTTCACACGCTGGCCGCTGACCTACCACGGCTACTCCTTCCAGGACGAGGGCGGGCTGATCCTGAGCCTTGACGAGGGCGAGCGCTGGGACTACCTGCGCATCCGCGGGCACTGCCTTGGGCAGATGTACCGCGGCGAGCAGATCTTCGAGCCCGAGGGCGAGGCGTGGATGCCGCTACGCAGCGATCAGCCGCTGCTGGCGCGGGAGTTCGACGGGGCGCAGACGCAGACCGCGATGACCTTCTTCGCCGATCCCGATCCCGAGGCCGATGCGGAGGGGCAGCCAGAGAATCCGCCACCGCCCACGCGCATCCGCGAGATCGGCTTCTTCGAGACCTTCCGCGAGGACGCGGGCGACCTCTCCGGTGAGCCCGAGCGGCACTACCTCTCCGCCGACGCGTGGACCGACTGGTCGTCGGAGATCGGGCGCGTCATCGTCAGCAAGTATGAGCCCTACGACCGCGCCGCTCTGCGCTGCGCGCGCGAGGCCCCGGCCGAGGCCCGCGCGCTGCCGATGCAGGCTATGCGCTTCTACCACCTGATGCTGCCGGCCGACTCCGCCGACCGCGCGCTTGGGGCCATCCGCGCGCGCCTGTACTTCCGCGACCTGCAGCCCGGCACGACGCTGTGGCTGCTCGCCGCCGACCCGATCGTCCCATCGCGGCAGATCGCGGACTTCGAGGTTACCTCGCAGGGCGCGTGGGATGGCGTGCAGGCCCTCGACCTTACGCTCGACATCCGCGACACGGTGATCCCCGACGGCCGCCCGGTCTGGATCAGGCTGCTCGCGAGCAATGATGCCGAGTTGGTCTGGGACGCCGACCACCAGTCGCGCTTCGACCTGCTCATCGAGCCGAAGGAGGCGCTGGCCGGGCAGTACCGCCACGATCAGCTCGCCTACGTCAAGGATCGCTTCATTGACGTCTCCGAGCCGCGGCCGTGGGGGAAGGTTGCGATGGACCGGCTCGCCGAGCGCACGGGCGTGTTCATGGAGCTGCATCGCGCGCTGAACGACCTGCACACGCGCTTCCCCGATGACTACTACGCCCGCGCGGTGCACATCTGGACGCACCCGAGCGAGCCGGTCGATCGCACGGCCCTGCAGCCCCCGGACGCAGCGGGCGCGCCTGAGTGGGCCGCCTACCAGCGCGCGGCTCTGCGGAGGGACCTGGACTTCGTGAACTGGTGGATCGACCACCGGCAGGCGCCCAACGGGGAGTTCGGGCACTTCCTCGGCGATGATACCGACCTCATCAACGACTGGGTGTCGCTGAGCATGATCTCGGACGTGGACGGGCGCATTGCCGACTCGGTGCGGCGCCTCGCCGACACCTGCTACGACGTGCTCATCGAGGACGGCATCAACCGCCGCACCACCGACCCGCTGCACGCCTACGAGGACGGCATCAACGCGCTGTGCCGCGCCGCGGAGATGT
The DNA here is from genome assembly GCA_029821635.1 of Candidatus Zipacnadia bacterium. GTDB lineage: Bacteria > Armatimonadota > Zipacnadia > Zipacnadales > UBA5352 > UBA5352. The sequence goes on along the minus strand of JALGSW010000011.1, from coordinate 35,468 downwards.
ATCCGGGCAACCCGGTCTACATGGAGCGGCTGATGGATGGCACGCGCACCGTGGACGAGCACCTCACCGGCATGACGCAAGGCTTCCGGCACTTCAAGTCGAAGCTCTACGGTGCGCGGCAGATCGTCACCGAGACGCCCTACGATCAGGACGTGCTCTCCAGCACGCTAATGCTGCACGGGCCGCTCTACGTCGGTTGGTGGTCGCGCAATGACCGCGCCACGCGCCTCGTGCGGGAGTATGGCGATGCCTGGCTCGACCTCGTGGAGAAGAGCATCGCCGAAAACGGGCCGATCGAGGGCCGCGTGAGCTACCTGCCCAGTGCCGTGCGCTTCGAGGACCGCGGGGTCGTCAGCACCACCCACGCCTTCGGCGGCTACGGCTCAGAGAACATGTACCTTGCGCTGGCCGAGTGGACCGGCGATGACCGCTACCTGCTCGCCCACCGCGTCTGGCTCGACCAGGGCATGATCGACGCGAACATGATGCCGGACATGGTCGAGCGCTCGGTCATGGGCGACTACGCCGAGATGCTCCGCGCGCAGGCCGACGGCTACTCCTATGGAGACCTCAAGCCCTCGATGGGCAACGACCCGCGCACGCAGGTGCACTACGCGGCGTGGAAGCAGTTCGGCGACCGCGACGCGCTGCTGACTGCGCTCAAAGCCTCGTGGGAGCGCATTGAGCTGCTCTTTCCGATGCACACCTGGATCGAGCAGTCGGCCGACCGCGTGGCGATCTCCAAGGACCTCGTGGACCGCATGTACCTCGGCGGCCAGCCCGGCTACCGCCACCTGGATCGAGCAGTCGGCCGACCGCGTGGCGATCTCCAAGGACCTCGTGGACCGCATGTACCTCGGCGGCCAGCCCGGCTACCGCAACTACATCTACCCGACGCACGCGATTTCCTGGCAGGGGATGTCGCCGGACTTCGCCGCGTGGGTGCTCGAGGCCGACGCGCAGAGCCTGAGCCTGATGGCCTACAACTTCGAGGCGAGGGCGCAGCAGGGCGCGATCACGCTCTGGCGGCTGGAGCCGGGCTCCTACCGCGTGACCATCGGCCCGGACGCGGACGAGGACGGCGTGCCCGACGAGGCCACCTCCACGCGCGAGCTGAGCCTCGCGAAGGGCTCGGCGCTCGACGTGGAGCTGCCGCCGCGCACCACCGTCGCGCTGCGGATCGAGCAGATCGAGGCGTCGGGCGAGGACTACTACGCGCGCCCGGACCTGGCGATCTGCCCGCAGGACACGGTGATCAGCGACGACGCGACGACCATTACCGCGCGCGTGCACAACATCGGTGGGGGAGAGGCGCCGCAGTTCACGGTGATCGCCCGCGGCGATGACGGCAAGCCCGACCTGACCGCGACGGCGGGGCCGCTGGAGGCGCCGAGCGACTGCAATGCGCGCGTGGTGGAGCTGACCTTCGAGGTGCCGAACGACCGCCGCGGGCGGCAGTTCACCGTGATCGTTGACCCGGAAGACGTAATCACGGAGCTCTACGAGGCGAATAACGCGGTAGAGCTCCCTGCGGGGTGATGGCGATGAAGCGGACAATGCTGCTGACCCTGGGGCTTGCGCTTGCGGTTGCCGCCGCGCACGCCGACCTGCCTGATCCGCAACTGATGCGGCCCGTGCTGCTGCACGATGGCGCAGACTGCGCGATCTTCGTGCGCTGCCCGACGCAGAAGGTCCTCCCTGACGAGGACCTCGCGCAAGCCGAAGACCTCCTGCGCGCCGAACGCGTCGAGCTGGCTGCCGCACGAGGTGAGAGCGAGCAGGTGCAGCTCGTCCTGCGCCCCACGGCCGCGCTGACCGGCCTCGACCTGCGCTTCAGCGCCCTCGATGGGCCGGGAGCGATTCCCGCGGAAGCGTGGAGGTGGGAGCGTGTCGCATACACGCAGGTGCGGCGCGGAAGCTACCACTACGGCCTGCGCACCGGCCAGAGCGGGATGCTGCCCGATCCGCTGGAGCCGCCGGGGCCCTTCGACGCACCGGCGGGCACGAATACCACGCTCCTGCTGACGATCGAGGTCCCGCGCGACGCGGAGGCCGGCGAGTATGCGGGCAGCGTCACCGTCGAGGGCGGCGGATTCTCCGCGACGGTGCCGGTCGCGCTCACCGTCTGGGAGATCGCCCTGCCGGAGGAGCATCGGCTGATCAACTACTCAAGCACCGTCGAGCGCGATCCAGAGGTCTTCCGCCGCCTGCGCGAGCTCGACGTGAATACGCTCAAGTACGGGGCCGCCGGCATCGAGATCGACGTTGACGACAATGGTGTCATGACACTCGGCTTCGAGGAGTATGACGAGCAGGCGGAACTGCTCCTCGACGAGCTTGGCTTCTTGACCATCGGCGTGCCGCCGACAATGCCGCTGACCAGCCGGGGACCGCGCGACAGGTACCTGAGCAGGCCGGTCGCTGTCGGTTCGGACGAGTTCTGGCCGCTCTTCGAGCAGTACATGCGCGGCGTGGGCGACCACCTGCGCGAGCGCGGCTGGGCCGACCGGGTGATCTGGAAGATCGGCGACGAGCTTCCCGAGGAGATGTTCCCGCTGACCGCGGAGATGTGCCGCCGGGCGAAGGCCGTCTGGCCCGAACTGCGCATCCTCCTGACCACGAACTCTATGAGCGACGAGCTGGCGGAGCATCTGGACATCTGGTGTCCGGGCTGGCACCTCTTCGCGGTGCGCGCGGACGAGGCGCCCGAGCAGTGGCTGATCCGCCGGGCGCACGGCATGGAGATGTGGGCGTACCTCAACTCGGCGTACATGCTCAATGCTGAGTGGAACCCCGGCGCGATGCGCCTCTTCCCGGCGGCTCTGGCGAAGAACGGCTTCACGGGAGCGCTCTGGTGGTCGCTGCGCAGCTACGGTGGGGGCTATGGCGACGAGTACGAGGGCGAGCCGGACCCGTGGACCGAGATCCGGCCGATCAAGAGCGAGAGGCGGGACAAGACGTACTACGACTTCGGCAACGGCCACCTGCTCTACCCGCCGCGCGAGCACGACCCCGTCTGGCGCTCGTCGCTGCGCTGGGAGGCCTTCCGGCAGGGCATGGATGAGTACGACATGCTGATGCTGCTGGAGGAGCGGGCCGAGGCCGCGGTGGAGAAGCTGGGCGCGTACGGGGAGCTTGAGGAGGGCCTGCAGGCGCAGTTCGCGGCCGAGTCATGGGCGAGCACGCTCGCGACCGGCTTCCGGCTGCAGAGCTACCGTGCGGACGCGGCGTGGATCCATCGCTTCCGGCAGCTTATCGCGAATGAGATCGAGGCGCTGGGGCGCGAGCCGCTGGCGCTGGTGAGCGCGTCGCCTTTGAGCGCGCTGCTGAGCACGCCGGCCACGATCAAGCCTGTCTCGGGCAGCGAGGTCGAGCTGACCTCGCCTGCACAGGCGACGATCTGGGGCGCCTGCCGCGCAGGCGCGACGGTAACGATCAATGGCGAGCCGGTCGAAGTGCCGCCGTGGCTGGGCTACTCTCGCTTCTCGCATGATGTGACGCTCGCGCCGGGCCGCAATCTCATCACGATCGAGGTAACCGCGCCCGACGGCGCCACGAACACGTTCTACCGGGAGCTTCTGCACGTGTCCGCGGAGGAGTGAGAGCAGAATGTTTCACGTGAAACATTTGTTCGATGCACTCGTTGTCACGACGCTTCTCCTACTTGTCGTTACCTGCGCTGCGCAGGATGGAGGCGAGCCGATGGACCTCGGGACGCAGAAGTGGCTCCTCTACGACGACTACCTGTTTGCGCAGAAGTCCGGCTTCGAGACCACGCCCATGGAGGCCGTGCGCGACCCTCAGCCGGTGCTGGCACCCGAGATGCCGTGGGAGCAGGGGACCGTGTGGTGGCACAACACGGTGCTCGTGGACGATGCCGGCGTCATCCGCCTCTACTACTGCGCGCAGTCGGCGGACATGCGCCCGCGCCTGTGCCTCGCGACCTCCACGGATGGCGTGACCTTCGAGCGTCCGAGCCTGGGCGTCGTGGAGTTCGAGGGCAGCACGGACAACAACATCGTCTTCGAGCCGGATCTCGGCTCGCACTACGCGGGCACTGTGTTCATCGATCCGACCGCCCCCGAGGCCGAGCGCTACAAGCTCATCACGGACGGGGCGCTGATGGAGCACGATGAGGGCGTGCCCGCATACAAGACAATCCGAGGCGCGTTCTCGCCCGACGGGATCCACTGGCAGTATTACCCGCAGGCCAGCATCATGCCGTGGTACACCGACACGCAGAATGTGGCGATGTGGGACGACCGTCTGGGCAGATACGTGGCCTACGTGCGCTACAACGAGGGCTACGTCGTGGAGGACCGGCGCATCAGCGGGCGCTTCGGCTACCGCTGCGTCGGGCGCTCGGAGAGTGACAGCTTCACGGACTTCCCCGCGCCGCAGAAGGTGCTTGACCCGGCGCCGGCGGGCAGGGACATGGCCGAGCACCAGGGCTGGATGGACCTCTACAACCCGATGGTGCTGCAGTGGCCCGGGACGCGCAACTACCTCATGATGCCCAGCCCCTTCTATCACTACGGCCTCGCGAACAAGTTAGATGTGAAGCTCGCCACCAGTCGCGACGGCATCGAGTGGGCGCTTCTGCCCGGCACCTTTGTTCGCCTCAGCAGGACCGGTGCGTGGGACTCGGAGCGCATCTACATGGCGGCAGGGCAGGTGCCGATGGGCGATGAGACGCTGCTCTACTACGCGGGCTACGATCTCGACCACTCCGGCCACCACAAGCCTTACCCGCCGCAGTTCGGCGCGATCGGCGTGGCGCGCATAGGGCTTGACCGGTTCGTGGCGCAAAAGTGCGGCGAGGACGGCGGGGAGATCGTCACCAGACCCTTCGCCATGCCCGCAAATCGCTTGCTGATGAACTTCGACACCAGCGCGGGCGGCCACGTGAAGATCGAGTTCCTCGACGAGGCGGGGGAGGGCATCGCAAGCTTCTCGGGCGCGGGTCCCTGCGGCCCGATGTGCGGGAACTCAGTGCGGCGGCTCGCACACCTGCGCAATCGCGCCCAGCACGACTTCACAGCGCTGGTTGGCCGCACGGTGCGTCTGCGCATCACCGGCCGGAACTGCCGACTCTACTCACTGGAGTTCGCTGACGCAGCCGACTTGCAGGCGAGCGGGCTGGAGATCGACTGACGCGCGAAATGTTCCACGTGAAACATTTGTTCGAGTGTTATGGGAGTGCATGCGATGTCCGAGCAGCCCAACTTCCTCTTCTTTTGCGTCGACCAGATGCGCGCCGATCACATGGCCTGCGCCGGGAACCCCGTGGTGCAGACCCCGAGCCTCGACGCGCTGGCGGCCGATGGCGTGCGCTTCGATCGCGCCTACTGCAACAACCCGCTGTGCATGCCCTTCCGCGCCACGCTCTTCACTGGCCTGACGCCTCGCGGGCACGAGGTCCGCACCAACGGCATCCCGCTCGATCCGCGCTACCCGACCGTGGGCGAGGCCCTCGGCGATGCGGGCTGGCGCACGCACTCGGTCGGGAAGCTGCACATGCGCACCTTCGGCACGCCAGAGGGGCTCGCGCCCGAAGCCATTGATCCGCTGGAGTGGCCCGAGGCCCGCTCCCTCTGGTATGACGGCCGCCTGAAGGCCGTCTCGACGCCCTACTACGGCTTCCAGAGCGTCGAACTGATCACCTCGCACGGGCCCAACGCGCATGGCGACTACGGCCGCTGGCTCGACGCGCAGCTTCCGCACGGGCGCGCGCTGATGCGGCCCGACGCCGGCCGCCCGTCGCCGCACGGAGCGGAGAGCACCTGGACGATGGCGCTCCCCTCCGAGCTGCACTACAACACGTGGGTGGCCGACCGGACAATCTCGTTCCTCGCGGACCAGCCCGCGGGCGCGCCGTTCTTCGCGTGGTGCTCGTTCCCCGATCCGCACCATCCCTACTGCGCGCCCGAGCCGTGGGCCAGCATGTACGATCCGGCGGACGTGCCGATGCCCACGCGCCGCGCGGGTGAGCTCGATGGCCTCGCGCCGCACTTCCGCGAGGTCTGCGAGCAGGGACGCTGGTGTTCGGGTCGCACGAGTCCGACGCTCATGGAGGACGAGCAGCTCCGCGAGATCATCGCGATGACCTTTGGCATGATCTCCTTCGTGGACGCGCAGATCGGGCGCGTCATGGCGGCGCTGGAGCGACTGGGGTTGCGCGACAATACGGTCGTGTGCTTCCTGTGCGACCACGGCGACATGATGGGCGACCACTGGCTCATCAACAAGGGCCCGTTCCACTTCGACGGCCTCCTGCGCCAACCGCTGATCTTCGCCGGGCCGGGCATTGAGCGCGGTATGGAGGCGCAGGGGCTTGCGAGCTGGCTGGACATCGTGCCGACGATGCTCGACCTGGCGGGAGTGGCGATGCCTGAGGGCGAGTTCACCCCGCCCGAACCGGCGCTCTCGAACCAGCTTCCGGCGCTGCCGGGCAACTCGCTCACGCCGATCCTGCGCGGCGAGGCGCGGAGCGTGCAGGACAGCGTCATCGCCGAGAACGATGAGGACCACATGGGCCTGCGCCTGCGGACGCTGGTGACGGAGCGCTACAAGATCACCGCGTATCCGGGGCAGCCCTTCGGCGAGCTGTTTGACCTGCAGGAGGACCCCGGCGAGCTGCGGAACCTGTGGGACGAGCCCGCCGCGCGAGAGGTCAAGCGCGACCTGCAGGTGCGGCTGATGGAGCGGCTCGTGGAGACCGACAGCCGCCTGCCGAGGCGCATCACGCACGCATAGCATAGGCTTTCCAGCCCATCATCCATGCCGTTCGTGGGGCAGGCATTCCCGTCTGCCGCCAATACCGAAAGGACGATCTTCCATGCGAAGAGTGACCCTCTGCATTGCCGTCATCGCGGTGGTAGCGGGCTGTGCCCACGCCGTAACCATCACCGACATCCCCATGAACGCCTGGCGAGTCGTGGACGGAAGCAGCAACGTGGCCGGCGATCACCTGCTCCTGCGCAACGAGAGCGCCGTGCAGGCGGTCGTGAACATGGAGATTGGCGCGCTGGGCATGAGCGCCCGCACGACCGCCCAGCGGCGTCAGGGCGTGCTGACGAACCTCACGCTCATCTACGATGACGGCGCGCAGGAGACCGTCAGCGCCCGCGTGGACGCCGATATGAAGCAGCACGAGGTGGCCTTCGAGCCCAGTTACGCCGCGTGGCGCCACGTCGTGGGCCTGAAGCTGGTGCATCCCGCCGATGGCATGGAGCTGGTCGTCACGCGGCTGGTTGCCGGCGCCGAGCTCCCGGCGATGTACGTGCCGCCGAGCGGCCTGACGAGCGCCGGCGTCCTCAGCGGCGCCACCCTCGCCGAAGGGCTGCTCAGGGTCAAGCGGATCGCCGGCGGCAACCCTCCGCAGATCACCGCGCCCACCTCGCGCAAAATCATCGTCTACGCGGCGAAGATCGCGCAGGGCGACTACGGCCTGGACAACGCGGAGGCACTCGGCCTGGTCGCGAAGGACGCGAACGGCCGCGAACTGAAGCGCTTCACCGCGCTGGTCAGCGGGCGCGTGCAGCCGGTGCTCTTCTATCTGAGCGACATCGACCTCGCGCAGGTGGACCGGCTGGTCTTCGACGCGGCCGGTAGCTCGGACTTCGTGATCCGCGGGCTCACCGCCGGCGACGCCGTGGCTGGCGGTCAGGCTTCCACCGCCGAGCTCAAGCAGGTCAACGATCGGCTGGACATCCTCATCACGTTCATCGAGCAGGGCGGCCAGCTCCCGCAGGCGATGGTCTGGCAGCTCAAGCAGCTCCTGATCGACTACCGGAGGATTGAGTAGGCGGGCGACGGCGACGGCAACGGCGACGGCTTGTTCAACAGGATTCGGGCTTCGCCCGACAGGATCAGGCGCTGTCGCGCCTGAACAGGAAACGGCGGCGGCAACGGCTGGGAAGGTGTACGGCGAAGACAACGAGGAACGGGCGTCAAAGGACTGAGGAGCGGTGCGTGTGCGTGCGTTGACGGTGGCGGCTCTACTGACGGCAATCCTGAGCGCCGGTGCGGTCAGAGCGGAGGTCATCTACCAGCACGACTTCGAGGACGGACGGGCCGGCGGGTGGGCGGTGCCCGCGAACCGCGCCGATCGGACCAGCGTGGCGGTGGTCGGGGAGGACGCGGTCGCTCCGTTCGCGGGCGGGCGCTGCCTGCAGATGGTCGGCACGCGCATGTGGAACATCTGCGAGCTGACCCTCGACCAGCCGATCGCGCTGGACCAGCCGGTCTGGCTCTCCGCCGCCTGGCGCGGCGAAGGGCCGGTCGGCCAGATGAACCTGATGCTCGTCATCGACGGCGTGGCGAAGCCGGTCTACTCGCGCACCGGCCCCGTCGGCAGGCGCTCCGTCGGGCAGTGGGACCGCCTCGTGGCGCGGCTCGACCAGTTCGGAGCCGAGGCCGAGGGCGGGACGCTGACGGGCATTCGCATCGCCGCCCGCTGCGAGGTGGGCGCGGAGCTGGCCGGAGGGCTGTCCCCGGAGTACTCGGTCTTCCTCGACGACCTGCGCATCGCCACCGGCGGGGACGCCGAGCCCACCCGCGCGCTCGCCGCGCAGGAGGGGGCGCCGCGCGAGTACTCGGGCGAGCAGCGCTTCACGCTGCATCGGTCAGGCGGTCTGACTGTCTGGCAGACGCCCGGCTACGCCCCTGCGCTGGAGGACAGCACGCCGCCTGAGGCGACCGGCGACGCGGTGCGCCTGCGCCTTGCCGCCGGGGAGGCGGAGTCGTTCGAGCTGATCGCGGCGGTCGAGGGCGATGGGGAGACGACCGTGACGCTGGCACCCGCGGCGCTGACAGGCCCCGGTGGGGAGACGCTGCCCGCGGACGCCGCGTACTGGCATCCCGTGCGCTTCATCCCGCTCGTGACCAGGCTGGGCTTCCCGGTCGAGATGGGCTGGCCGGACGCGCTGTCGTGGGATCGCGAAGTCAGCGTGGCCGGCGCGGGCAGCGCCCACCTGTGGGTGACACTCATGGCGCCGCGCGACGCCGAGCCGGGCGTGTACGCGGGGGAGTTCACGCTGGCGCTGGACGGCGCGGTGCAGGCGTCCGTGGCGGTGCCGCTGGAGGTCGAGGTGCTGGGCTTCGCGCTGCCGCAGAGCCCGACCTTCCGCACGAACCAGCAGCTCTGGGGGCCGCGCGAGTACGACCCGCAGCCGCTGATCGAGGAGCTGGCGAAGCGCAAGCAGTATGACGCGAACATGTGGTACTCGAACGCCGAGCAGCGCGCCTGGCGGATCGAGGAACTCGGGCAGAACGCGATCAAGATCAACGGCGTCGGCGGCCACGGGCCCGAGCCGACGCGCTACGGCGACGCGGAGATCGGCACCGAGGAGCACCGTACCGCGTACGTCGAGCACGTGGCGAAGAACATCGCGTGGGTGCGCGAGAACGGCTGGGAGGACCGCGCGTTCATCTACATCTGGGACGAGAACTGGGGGAACGTGGAGGTCTTCGAGCACGTGAAATACCTCGCCGGGCTCATCCGCGGCGAGACCGAGAGCATCCCGATCCTGGCCGCCCTCCCGGTCAACGAGCGCATCGAGGGCGTCGTGAACATCTACCTCGCCGAGTACTCCCCGCCGAGCGTCATCGCGCGGCGGCTCGCGGCGGGCGACGAGTTCTGGCGCTGGGGGAATGTCGACCTGCAACTGGGCAAGTCGCCGCTCTCCGTGCGCATGAGCTACGGCCTCGAATCGGTGCGGCGGCACTTCACGGGCGCCTACTCGTGGGGCATCAATGCCTATCGCGGCGAGGACCCGTGGGTCGAGCACCACCGCGACAATTGGAGCGCGACGGCGTTCTACCCGGGGGCGCATGAGGGCTCCGCAAGCGCCCGCCCGGTCACGTCGATCCGGCTGGAGATGCTGCGCGATGGCATCGAGGACTACGAGTACGTGGCGATCCTCCGCGCGCTGATGGCCGCGTGCGACGATCGGGCGGCGGTCGCCGGGGCGGAGGAGGCCATCGCGCGGGCGGAGGCACTCAGCGAGCGGGGGAACGAGTTCCGGCGCATGGATGAGCAGATCGACGAGATGGCCGCCGCGCGCCGGGCGCTGCAGGATGCGATCGCGCGCCTGAGTGCCGACGCGAACGAGATGTAGCAGGTCCGGAGCTGCGCACCGACCGCGCGGCAGGACCCTCGGCGCCGCCCCGCGAATCTCTCCTCCCGAAGGCGTCCGTAGTCCTGAAGGGAGGGCCCTTCGATGGGGGATCGCTTCACGCATGTCATCCTTGGCGGCGGCATGGTCGCAGGCCACGCCGCCGGGGTGATGGTCAAGCAGGGCGTCGAGCCCGGCGAGGTCTGCACCGTCTCGATGGACGAGGACCTGCCTTACGAGCGCCCGCCGCTCTCCAAAGGCCTCATGCGCGGGGAGAAGCAGGAGGCCGAGGTCTTCATCAACGATCCCGGCTTCTACGAGGACAACGGCATCGAGGTCCTGCTCAACACCCGGGTGAAGTCCGTTGACCTCGACGCCCGCGAGGTCTCCAGCAGGAAGCACGCAATGGGCTTCGAGAACCTGCTGATCGCCACCGGCGCGTGGCCCGTGGACGACCGCGTCATGGCCGCATTCACCCTCGGCATCCCGTGGAAGCGCACGAAGGCGATTGCCGAGATCATCAAAGCCGCGAAGCAGATCCCCGCGGAAGTTCTCACCGACGAGTCCCGCGACCTCGAGGAGTTGGCTGAATGAACGAGCGCAGTGTCTACCGATCCGGCCGCCCCGACGGTCGTTTCGCATCGACCGCCGGCTTCGTCCACGCGATGACGAAGGACCTCCAGCCCGCGTTGCGCTACGATCCGCTGATGCCTGTAGAGGAGATGCCCGCGTGGCGCGAGGCCGTGCGGGAGAAGCTCCTCGAGCTGGTGCGCTTCCCGGAGGTGGCGGAGCAGCCTGAGCCGCGCATGATCTCCGCAGAGCCGCGTGATGGCTACGAACTGCAGCGCTGGGAAGTCTACCCCGAGTCGCGCAGCGTGGTGCCGTTCCTCGTGCTGATCCCCGAGGACATCCCAACACCCGCGCCGGCGGTTCTGTGCTTCCCCGGCTCCTCACGGACGAACGTTGGCCTCGCGGGGGAGCCCGAACCTGCCTCCGACGATCGCCACTGGGATGCCAATCGCATGGCGCTGCACTATGCGCGTGCGGGGATGGTCGCAATCGCCGCCGAGAACCCCTGCATGGGAGGACGCGCGACCGAGTTCGGGGCCAACCGCGCGGAGGTCGCCATGCAACTCCTGTGGCTGGGGCGCAGCTACGAGGGAGTGTCGGTCTTCGAGAAGCTGCAGGTTCTGCAGTGGGCGCGCAGCCGGCCGTTCATCGATAGCACGCGCATCGCCACCAGCGGCCACTCCCTCGGCGCCAAGCCTGCGCTGCTGCTGGCGGTTCTCGAGCCGGAGATCGCGGCGGTCGTCTGGAACGACTTCACCTGTGATTTCCGCGAGCGCTCGATCGCGATCAACCTCGAGTGGGTCGCGATCTGGCAGTACATCCCGGACTTGCTCACATGGTTCGACTACCCGGACCTGATGGCGTCCATCGCGCCCCGGCCGCTGCTCATCACCGAGGGCGGGCGCACGGTGCACATCGAGCGCGTGCGTGAGGCCTTTCGTGCGCAGGGCGTCGAGGATCGCTTCGGCGTGGCCTACTACCCGAAGTATGCCGACCCGGCGGCCCGTCCGCACGATGGCGAGCCGATCCCCGAGGGGCTGTCGATGGCCGACTATCTCGCGGACTGGGCGAACGTGGACGTACCGGCGCACAGCTTCAAGCCGACCGTGGCCGTGCCGTGGCTCGCGGAGGTGCTTGGCGCGGGGACGTGAGGGCGGACGCGACGCCGTCGTCGTGCGGAGGGGCGAGAACCGTTCGCGCCGCGTGTCACTCGACACGGTCTACTGCAGGCAGCACTGCTTGTACTTCTTCCCGCTCCCACAGGGGCAGGGATCATTCCGGGGCGTCCCCGCGTACTCCTCTACGACGAAGTCGATGCACTTCTTGGATGGTATACGGAATGACATGACGGTATTGCCTTCATAGTGCGTCACGGCGAAGTCGCCGCTCCCGATGACGTCCATCCCGATAAGCACATCGGCACCGAAGATGTCACCCTCGCAGACCCTTACCGCAGGCAGACACAGCCTGTTCGGTAAGAACAGACTGACGAGATACACGGCGCTATCGCGCTCTCCATTGACGGTCTGACACTTGATCAGCCCGATCTGGGGGAGACTGAGCCTTTCTGCGACCGTGGCTGCTATGACAGTGTTGGTCGCGCCCGTGTCCCAGATGGCGACGCAATAGTCACCCGGTACTTCGGGAGGTGTTTCAGTTTCGTAGTCAAATGGCGGTGCTATATTGACATTCGTGCGCAGCACGGCCACGCGACCTTCGTGCTTGGCTGTGCATGCAGCCACCTTGCCGCTTGGAAGAAGCTCCATCCCCCGCTCATGCCTCCTGAAATACGGCGCGCGAACCGTAGAACGTGGCCGTGTAGCATTCCGGCCCAGGTTCACACCTCTGGACCATGAATGTCCCGCACGGGTGGTGGCGCGACGTGTCGCGAAGCGCTTCGAGTTCTGAGTTGTATATCCCGATGACGCGGTCTTCCTGGATCACGACGACTTTGCCGCGATGTTGCTCCATGAGTTCGTCTTGGTGCTGGATGAAGTACTTCAGTTCGCGGAGAAGCGGCTTCTCGCTCATGTTGGCGGCCTCCCCATCTTTGCCGGGCATCCTGTCTGCCTCCCATTCGCAGTATACCACATAAGTTCCTGCATTATAAGCACGCCAGGAACGCGGATACTTCGCGCGGTCGCAGACTATCTCGGCGGAATGTCTGCAATCCTTATGGTCGAACTGAAGGTGTCTATGGGTAGGGACCCGTTCTGCGGCGCGGAGTCTGGCATCATCCGCCAGCCGCCCCCGCCCGCCTGGCGCACAGGAGCATCGTCGGCGCGCTGGCGGCAGGCTGGCCGGCTGCGGTGTAGGCAGTCAGCGCCAGCTCATACGCTCGCCGGTCCCACTGCGCAAGCAGGCACCAGTCGCGCGTGAGAGCCGACTTCGCGAACTTCTCGTCTTCGGCCACGCGGCCGGCGAACAGCGGCTTCGCCTCGTCCCCGTTCCACATGACTTCCAGCCAGGTGTTCGCCATCCGCTGCAGGTCCTCGTCGGTGAAGACCACGCCGCGTCGCGCGGCCTCGATCGCGAAGCTCACGTCGATGTGCCCGTGGCCCGTGTCCTCCCAGTTCGAGTGATCCGGCTGCCCGTACTCGATCCAGTCCCAGTAGTGCCAGCACCATGCGTCGTTCGCCTCATCGAGCTCCAGGTACGTGCGGAACTGCCGCGCCATCTGCTCCCCGCGCTGCGCCATGAGCGGATGGGCGCCCTCGATGTCCTTGAGCACCAGCCACGCCCGCGCCAGCGCCAGGTACTGGTTGTGTGGCATGATGCGGTTCGGGTAGCGATCGGTGATCTTCGGCTCGAAGCGCCACGCGCCTCCCGCTTCGCCCATGTCCAGCCAGTCGCGCTCGTTCTTCTCCAGCAGGTTCGTGTTGATGAACGCGAGGAAGCGCTCGGCGTCCTCGCCGAACTCCCCCTGCAGCGCCGGATCGCCCTTCACCGCTGCGATAAACAGCGCCACCGGGTAGACGAACATGCCCTGATGCACCGTGTACTCAACCGGCTCCGGGGCGACGGTTCGCACACGGAAGCGGTCGCCCTGATGCGTCTCCCCGCTGATCGTGACCTTGAAGGGCTCGATCAGCGCGACCGCAGCGCCGCTCTCGTAGGGCACGTCATCGGCAATGACTTCGCGCGTGGTGAAGTCCGTGATGCGGAAGGCCTCTGAGCTTGCGTGGAACTCGATGAGGTATGTGTGTCCGGTGCACTTGTCGAACTCGCCCTTGCGCTTGTTCTGCTGGTAGGGCGGCTCGATAGCCGCGTCGGAGACGTTGTGCAGCCGCTCGGTCCACGCGACCGCGGTGGAGTAGCCCGTGGTCTGCCAGCTCAGGAAGCCGTCGCCATCGGGATCGGTGGCGTTGGCCATGATCCGCGCGAAGTGATCGCGCGTCTTCCCGAGCCAGTAGGTGTCGCCCGTGACCTCCCACAGCGCCATGTAGTCCTCGACAATCGCGCCCTCACCCCAGCCCAGTGCGCCGGAGTTGGGGTTGTCCGAGGAGCCGAGGCCTTCGTTGCGGCCGAGGTCGTACTCCCGGTACGCATTCGCGAGCGCGCTCACGTCCAGTTGCGCCCGGCTCACCGACGTGAAGAACATTACCGCCATTACCGCCATCAGCGCGATCTTCAGCACTGCAATCACCTCGTCAATAAGCGCTCCTGCTCTGGCTCCCCGGCGAGGCGCCGGGGCCACGACGTCAACGGCTAAGGGCTTCTACACCAGTCCGCCCAGGTCCGCCACGAACACGTCGCGCCTGCCGCTCGGGCAGGCGTTGAAGGCCACGTAGCGCCAGTCCGGGCTCCATGCCGGGTGCGGATCGACACGCAGGACCTTCTCGTCGCCCTCGTAGTCGGGCTGCGTGCGGATCAGCGCCACGCGCGTCTCCGTCCCGTCCACGATGTCCAGTAGCCGCAGAGGCGTGGTGCCATCCTCGTTCGCGAGCGCGCCATGCGCGTACTCGTCGGTGATGACCGAGCGCTCGTTCGGGTGCAGCGCGGGGTGACCGCTGCCGACGAGGTCATCGTGCATCGTGCGCAGGTCAGTGCCATCGTAGCGCACCTGCACGAGCCGCATGTTCTCGCCGTCGAGCTTCAGGTTCATCATCACGTGCTCGCCGTCGGGCGTCCAGTTCGGGTGGTGGCCGCCGCGGGCCCAGACAGCGCCGGGCATCGCGAGGCGCAGCTCACTCCCATCCGGCCGCATAGTCACGACCATGTTCCGGCGCGATGCCCAGTCCGTCCGCCCCCTCGGGATGAAGCGCGCCACGAACTGCAGCCGTGTGCCCTGCAGGTTCCACTTGACATGGAAGCCGTAGAGGTCGCCGTCCCCGTACTCGTCCGCGTCGAGCAGCTCGTCGAAGATGCGCGCGAAGCTCACCAGCAGGTGCGACTCGCCGGTCTGCGTGTCGGTCATGTAGAGGCCGTCGTCATCCACCGCGCCGCTGTTCACCGCAATGGCTTCAGGCGGGACGACCACGCCGTAGCCCTTCTGGGTGGTGCGGGTGCGTCGCAGGCACGGGCCGGCGGCGGTCTTGCCGTCCGGGGAGACCATGTAGAGCGGGCCGTCGAGGTCCCTGCGCTCGCCCGTCGCGGGGTTCATGCGTACGCCGAAGGGCATCCAGTGCTCGACGTCCATGTCGATGAAGAACAGCTCGTCGTCGCTCGCGCCCCACTGCACCTGCGCGCCAAGCTGCGTGTCCCAGCCGTGGGTCTGCGCGGCGACCTGCCACCCGCCGGTCTCGAGGTCGATCAGCACGACCTCGGCGGGCTCGCCCGGCACGGGCATGCGGTCCTCAGCAGGGAGCCTGGTCAGTGCCACCCAGCGGCCGGACGGGCTGATCGGCGAGGTGTCGAAGAAGCGGTGGAAGCAGCCGTCGACCTCGGGCGTGATGCACCAGATGGGAGCGGCCGGGTCGTTGTCGGTGTAGCGCGGAAAGGCGGCGTCCATGTCGATCGGCATGGCATCTCTTCCTTTCGGCGGCTGCGCTCACTACTGCGAGAACGTGCCGTCGTACTGCAGGTCGATGTACGCGACGAATTGCGCGGGGCCGTCTTCTTCGACGGGGCGCAGTATCTGCGTGACCGCCGGTGAGTAGCGCGCGTCCCGCCACCGGCGGTCCTCGTGGGTCATCCAGACCTGAGTGACCGCGAGGCCGTCGGCGGCGCCCATCGCCTTGAAGGTGATGACGTTCAGGCGCTTGAGGATGTCGGCGGGCACCTCAAGCTCAGCCTGCCGCTGCGTCATGTCCTCCGGGGAGAACTCCGCCAGCGAGACGTCGTTGAAGAGCACCTGCAGACCGCCCCCCGGCCCGCCCACGATCCGGAATGTCAACGTCGCCGGCTGCGTCGCCTCGAAGGCTTCGGGCGTCCCGTTGATCACCATGATCGGCTGAGCCTCTACACACTCCTCGCCGCCGTGCTGTGCGGTGAAGATGATCTCACGAATGCCGTCGCTCAGTCCGCTCAGATCGAGTGGCGCCGTGAACCGCTTCTTCAGCGGCGTGCGCTCTGTGATGGATGCGGTGGCCCGGACGTCCTCCACGGCGACAGTGATCTCTTCGACGGTATCATCGAGGTCACTGATAACGCCCTGAACCTCGATCTCGCCACTGACGTATCCCGGGAAGCCGCCCGCGTATACCCCGTAGGTTCCAGGCTGTGGCGGCGAGACAATGTCGAAGGAGCGTTCCTCAGCCCAGTCGAGGTAGATGCGATCCTCAAGCCCGTCTGCGCCAAAGCGCATCAGGTGGTAGCCGTAGGGCTGCGGCGGGAATGGCACCAGCCCGAGCCAGGCGTAGGAGACCGCGCCGCCGATGACGTAGGGAGCACCGCCCCACGGGTAGTTGCGGCGGGCATGGGCGTGGCCGTAGATGGAGATCGCCAGGCGTTTGTCGGCCAGGGCCGCCAGCAGCCGCTGCTCGGGCCCTTCGCCCCAGAAGCCCTCATGCAGGGCGAGCACGATGTGCGCTCCCTCCTCGAGGCGCTGCAGGTAGGCCACTGCCCAGTCGGCTGAGGCGTCTGTCAGTCCGCTCTTGTAGTTGCGATCGACGATACGCGTCGCGTCCAGCGCAATGATGTGATAGCCGGCGTAGACGAAGGCGTAGGTGGTCGGCCCGAGCATGCGGCGGTAGAGGTCTTTGCCCTGCTCCGGGGCATCAAGCGGGACGCCCTCCAGCCGCAGTCCGACGACCTCGTGGTTGCCCATCACGTTGCGTACCGGCGCGCCGAGCGGCTCGCCGGTCATCGTGGACTCGATGTAGAGCTCGAACAGCGCGCGGGCTTGCTCGGAGCTGGAGCGGTTGGTGTCCAGGACCAGGTCGCCGGTGTGGATCACGAGCGAGACGTCGATGGGCAGCTCCGCGACGTGTTTCTGGTAGAGGCCGTAGCGGTCCACGGTCGCGGGGGTGATGTGCATGTCGGTGCCATGCACCACGTTGAAGGGCGTGCGCTGCTCATCGGCGCGCAGGCCGAAGTCGGCGCCCTCCGAACCGTCGGCGGTGTAGTGCCACCAGTCGCCCGTCGGCCACGTCTCTGACGGGTTGACGACGAAGATGACCGCCGGGGCATCGGGAAGCTGCAACTCGTAGCCGCCATCTGCACCCGAGACTGCGAAGACGGGCTGCGGCGCCGCCGGGCAATCCGCGCTGACCGTACAGCCCTCCATGCCCACCTCGCCCTCATCGCGCTGTCCGTTGGCGTTCTCGTCCAGATAGACGACCCCGGCGCACAAAGCCGCGTTGGCCACGGGGGCCGCGGCCAGCACAACCGTCAGCGCCAGCACGGCTATCGTCGCGAACAGCGAACGGTCGCGGGCGGCTCGGCTCATCGTCATCGCCTCCTGTTGTGCGCTCGCGTGGCGGCGGCTGGTCACTCAACCTGCTCGCAGGCAGTTGTGGCCTCTGCCGCGCTGAAGATCGTTTCCCCTCCGACCGTCAGCGTCGTTGCCTCGACCACCCAGTACCCCGTGACCCTGGCGTCGCGCACCTGCATCATCGCCAGCTCCGCGTCAGTCGTCACCGTGCCGACCTCGACCGTCCCCCCGGTGCTGTTGCGGATCGCCCATACCAGGCCATCGCCGTCGGGCACGCGCACGGCCGACCAGCCCTCGCCCGCCATCGCCTCGATCCCGTCGGCGATCGGCGACGCGTCCTCCGTGGGCGCGTGCGGCACCAGCACGCTCGTGAAGGTCCGCGGGGCGTCGGGCAGCAGATCGTCCTCAGCGCGCCAGGCGACCCGCCACTTGAAGTTGTTCATCAGTGGCCGATCGGGGACCGCGCGTGTGTCATCTTGCGTCACGTCCTCGATCGCCAGCTCCGCGGCGTTCGCCGGATCGAACCACAAGAGCAGGTCCCACGGGCGGTTCGGCCACTGCATCATGTACTGCAGCTCCCAGATGAACGCGACCGGCACCGTCACCTCGCAGGTGTTGACCCAGTTGCTGCCGCGCTCGCCGTAGATCGCGACCGTCTGGAAGGCCGGGCCGAAGCGCGCGTGGTAGCCCTCGGTCGCCTGCAGCGTGTCCTCGATCCACAGCCCCGCGTCGCCGAGCATGAAGATGCTCCGCTGCACGGTCGCGGGCTGCTGCATGTAGTCGGTGATGCGCAGGTCCGCGAACGTGCCCAGCGCGGAGGTGTCGAAGCGCTCGACGCTCGTGGCCATCGCCGCGAACTCATCGGCCCGCCAGCGCCAGCGGCCCTCGGGCTGCGGCCACTGTTCGATCGTGAAGCAGTTGTGCCAGCGGTGGTCCTTGACGAGGTAGGGGGTGTCGGAGAGCAGGACGCTGCCCTGCGTCACGTAGGCGGAGATGCCGCCGACGTCGCTGTGGCCGTGGCCCATCGGCCGGCACAGCTCGATCTGCGCGAAGCTGTCATCGGGCGCCCAGCCGGTGCGCATCAGCAGCTTATTCGGCACCTCGCCCTCGAGGAGCCGGTCGTGGCGCCTGGTCTCCGCGCGCTCCTCGCGCGGGATGAACTCCATCTGCCCGCGCATCGTGACGACGCTGCCGGTGTCGGGCATGACGGGTGTGATGGCGTCGTCGGCGGCCAGCCAGCCGTGCATGAGGTCATCCGCGAGGTTGAAGTTGATGTTGCCCCACTGCAGCATGGCCTCCTCGCGCGCGACGGTCCAGTCGAAGAGGCGGTTGGCGGCCCAGCGGAAGCGTGCGCCCCCGCGCCCGTCGCCGAAGCCGCTCGCGAGCTCCTCCAGCACACGCATCCAGTGGCCGACGTGGGAGTTGAAGCCGGGGCCGTCGCCGTAGGCGGTCATGACGCCGATCGGCGTGACCTGGTCGAGGAAGCGGTAGCAGAGGGTCTCGAACTGCGGGTCATCCCAGATCTCGACGCCGCGCGCTTCGGCCCAGGCGACCGCGTAGGCGAGCCACAGGCCGTTGTAGCCCTCGGCATTCTCGGCGGTGTCGCGGAAGGGCCACCACTCGCTCCAGACGGTGTCGGCGTACTCGCGGCGCTCATCGTTGCCGGGCAGGTCGGGGTACTCGCGGGCGAGGATGTCGCGCGCGACCGCCCAGCCGGCGGATCGGTTCATCGCACCGTACTCGAAGTTGGCCGCCTTCGCCTCGATGGCGAGGAACCACTGCAGAGCGGTGTCGTGATCGTCCTGCGTGAGCGCGGGGCAGTCGCGGATCCATTTCCACGTGTCGAGCGCGGGCTTGAGCACGTTGAAGCCGGTGGGGCGTTCGATGCCCGCGCCCTCGGTCCAGTAGGCGAGGTCGCCGCGGATGAACTGCATGGCGTTGAGCGCGCGCTGGTCGTCGCCGGTGACCTGGTAGAAGAACGCTTCGCGGCGCGCGAAGGTGTACTGGTTCTTCACCTCCGGGTCGCCGGCGCGTTCGACCCAGTACTCGCGTTGCGTCTCCCACGTGCGGGTGATGTAGTCGAGGTAGTCATCGCGGGTGACGGTGCGAGGCTCGGGGATCGGCGGGACGGGCACGGTCCAGCGTTCGGGGGTAATTTCAGGGATCTGCGTTCGGTACCACGGCTGATCGTCCTGCGCGAACACGCTGCAAACGCCGATCAGGATCACCGCGGTCGCCAGCAGGCCTCGTGCCATCACTCGATCTCCTCACGCCACTGCCTCGAAGCTCGAACGCTCCGGAGAATGGCGTTTCGCCGTTGTCACCTCCGTTCCTGCTCGACGGCGGAGTGATAGAGCTGGATGCCGAGCCAGCGGAAGAAGAGTGCGAGCACGATGCAGGTTCCGGTGATCAGCCAGAAGCGCAGCGGGGCCCGGGGCATGATGCCGAGGAACTCGGTGGCCGGGCTGATGCCGATGGCGTTCGGGTTCACGAGGTGGCCCACGCCGACCTGGAAGACCACCACGACGAGCATCGCCCACTCGAGGATCCATGCGAGGAAGCCGCTGACCACGCGTGCGACACGTGCGGGGTCGCTGAAGACGAGGCGCACCTGGTCCGCGAACGAGCGGTCGGGCATGGTGGAGCGGGGCGCGTCGCCGTAGATCAGGTCCTCATGCTGCTCCAACAGCCGCCGGACCTGGCGGAACTGCCGGCGGCACTCGCGGCAGCTTGCGAGGTGCGTCACCGCGTCGTCGGCGTTGGGCGCGTCGAGGCCGTGGGCGACAAAGATCGCGAGGTCGAGGTCGCTCAGATGTGGCGCATCTGCGTGGTCGTCGAAGTGGTAGGAGAGCACGGAGGCGGCCGCACGGCGGACGCGCCCCAGCTCCGCGCGGCAATGCTCGCAGTGCTCGAGGTGTGCGAGCAGGTCCTCCTCCGGCTCTTCCGCGCCGTCGGACGCCTCAAGGTGGGCAACGTACCTGTTGAGGGCATCACATTCCTGCATGGCCATTCCCGTCTACTTAACACGCGGGAGTCGTACGCCGTTACCGGCCGGTGAGGAGGAATTCGTCCTCATCACGCTCCGCGAGCACGATCGCGAGGCGGCGGAGGGCCCTGAAGATGCGCTGGCGAGCCGCACCGGAGGCGATCCCCAGTGCGCGCCCGGTCTCCGGGCCGGTCATGCCCTGATCGAAGCGCAGCGCCAGCACGAGGCGGTCGCTGTCCGTCAACTCCATCAGCGCGCGATGCATGGCATCCCTGCGGGCGCGCCGGGCGACGATCCGGTCGGGCTGATCGTCCTCATCGCCCTCGATCATCTCCTGGAGCATCTCGCGCTCGTCCGCATCGCCGCCACCCGCTGAGAGCACGACCGTGCGCGGGTGGCGCGAGTTTCGGTCGAGCCAGTTGAGGCAGTGGCGGACCGCGATGGTCGTGAGGTACGCGGCGAAAGGCGCGGTCGGCTCCCAGTTGCGGAGCGCGCGCTTATTGTCGGCAAGGAGTCTCGCGATGATCTCCGAGTAGATGTCTTCGAGGTCGGCCGGAGTGGGAGCGTAGCGGGCGATCAAAACGCGCAGATGCTGCCGATAGCGGTCGCGGAGTGCGCAGAACGCGTCATCGTCGCAGCTTGCAGCGCGCGCCACCAGCCGGTCTTCATCGCTGCGCTTGTCGCTCATGGGGCAATCAAGGGTGCACGTGGATGAGGAGAGCGTCTCTCCTCCGCTGCTGTCGATTATGTGCGCATGTGTCAGTTTAGCAAATTCCCCGCAGAATAGCAATTGCCTTGCCGCAATGGCGCCTCTATATATCACAATTCGGTGTCAGTGGGAGGTGGATTGGTCGGGGCCCGTCAGTGTCTCGAAGCCTGAGACGATGTCCAGCAGCTCGGCGGTGATCGAGGTCTGACGCGTCTGGCGGAAGCTGGACCGCAGCTCCTCCAACCGCTCGTCGATGTTCTGCTCGGCCGCCTGCATCGACTGCATCCGCGCGGTGTGCTCGCTCATCATTGAGTGTACGGCGGCGCGGTAGAGCACCACG
The DNA here is from genome assembly GCA_029821635.1 of Candidatus Zipacnadia bacterium. Taxonomy (GTDB): domain Bacteria; phylum Armatimonadota; class Zipacnadia; order Zipacnadales; family UBA5352; genus UBA5352. Next base: position 13,931 of record JALGSW010000011.1, on the reverse strand, counting down.
AGGATGTGCTGCTGGAGCAGCTCAGAGAGCAGCTCGCGCCAGTTCATGTGGATCTGCGGGAGGACCTTCGTGGGCCAGTGGCGCCCGCCGATGCGCTCCAGCCACGCCTGGTCGATGGGCAGCAGCCGGTGGGTGGTCGGGCGGTAGCGGCCGGTCGAGACGCGCTGGTTGTAGTAGATGAAGATGCGGTCGAAGCCACGCTCGGCGCGCCAGCGCTCGATCTGCAGCGCGACCTGTTCGACCACGGGCGCGATGGCGCCGGCGGAGGCGGGCGCGCCGAGGTAGTCATCGATGCTCATGCTCTCGGCTTCGATGTGCGCGGTGGTGCGGGCGCCGACGGAAAGGATCGCGCGCTCGCAGCCCTCGACGCCGACCTGGTGCATGTCCTCCACCGCGTGGCTGACGACGTCCTCGTTGAACTGCCCGCACATGCCCTGGTCGGAGCCGAAGATGATTAGACCGAGATCGTCGCTCAGGACCGGATCGGTCAGCTCCACGCCCTCTGGCCGATTGCGCAGCACGACGTGCAGTCCGAGCTCGACGGTGCGGTTGTATTCGTCGATCGAGCGCACGACGCCCTCGAGCTGCTGGATGCTCACCGCCGCGAGGGTCTTCATCGTCGAGACGACGGACTGAAGGCTCTCGGCGGTGCCGATGCGCGCGCGGAGGCCCTCAATTGTCTCCATCGCTGCCCCCGCCTGCGGCCTCATCGGCGCCGTCATCGGCAAGCTCGAGGAAGACGGCCTGGCGCGCGGTGGTCTCGATCTCCTCGAGGTCCTCGTCGCTGAGCGGCTCGCCCGCGCGTATCTGCTCGCACAGCTCGGGCAGGCGTTCGACCATCGCGCGCCGGACGCGGCCCGCCGCGCGCTCGACCTCCTCGGGCCCAATCTCATCGAATACGCCCTGGCTGGCGGCGAGCAGCACCGCGATCTGCTCCTCGACCGGGATCGGCTCGTACTGCGGCTGCTGGAGCGCCTCCCGCACGCGCCGACCGCGGGTGAGCTTGGTCTTCGTGTCGTCGTCGAGGCGCGTGCCGAAGCGCGCGAATTGCTCCAGCTCCTCAAACTGCGTGTACTGCAGCCGCAGGTCGCCCGCGACGGCGCGGTAGGCGGGCAACTGGGTCTTGCCGCCGACGCGCGAGACCGACTCGCCGATGTCGATTGGCGGCAGGATGCCGCGCTGGAAGAGCTCGGGATTGAGGTAGACCTGTCCGTCGGTGATGGAGATCAGGTTCGTCGGGATGTATGCCGAGATGTTCTGCGCCTCTGTCTCGACGATCGGCAGGGAAGTCATCGAGCCGCCGCCAAGGGCGGGGAGCAGGTGGGTGGCGCGCTCGAGCAGGCGCGAGTGGATGAAGAAGATGTCGCCCGGGTAGGCTTCGCGTCCCGGCGGGCGGCGAAGCAGCAGGGAGACCTCGCGGTAGGCTTTCGCGTGCTGGCTCAGGTCGTCGTAGATCACGAGCGCGTCGCCGCCCCGTTCCATGAAGAACTCAGCCATCGTGGTGGCGGCGTAGGGTGCGATGTACTGCAGCCCCGGCGCGTCCTCGCCGGACGCGACCACGACGACGGTGTAGTCGAGCGCCCCGTGCTTGCGCAGGTCGGCGATGACCCGTGCGGTGCTGTCGCTGCGCCGGCCGATGGCGCAGTAGACGCAGACGACGTTCGTGTGGCGCTGGTTGATGACCGTGTCGATGGCGACGGCGGTCTTGCCGGTCTGCCGGTCGCCGACGATCAGCTCGCGCTGCCCAAGGCCGATGGGGATGAGCGCGTCGATTGCCTTGAGACCGGTCTGCAGCGGCACGGTGACCGGCGCGCGGTCCGTGATCGGCGGCACCTCGCGCTCGATCGGCCGTCGGGTCCAGGTGCGAACCGGCCCGCGGCCGTCGAGCGGCTCGCCGAGGGCGTTGACCACGCGCCCGAGGAGCTGCTCCCCGACCGGCACGTCGATCACGCGACCGGTGCGGCGCACTTCCGCACCGGCGCTGAGCCCCTCACCCTCGCCGAGCAGGATCACGCCGACCTCGTCCTCGGAGAGCGTGAAGGTCAGGCCCATCAGGGCGCTGCCGCGCGCGCTCCCGCGCACATTGGAGAAGCGCACCAGTTCCTCAGAGCGCACGTTCGGCAGTCCGCGGACGCGCGCGATGCCCTGGCCGACGCGCGTGGTGACACCCACCTCCTCGAGGACGAGGCCGTCGCGGCCGCGGAGAGACTGATCGAGCGCGGCGGAGACGTCGTCGAGCGTGGACATCAGCCCGCCGGGTGCAAGCTCGCGCGCGGCCGGGCGCTCACTCATGAGCGGCCGCCCGCCCCTCGGTGCTCTCGCCTTCCTCTGCGGTCTCGCGCTCGAGTGCCGCGATGAGGGCTTCCTCGAGGGCGTCGAGGTAGCTGTCGAGGCTCCAGGCGATCTTGCGGCCGCCCACGCCCAGCTCAACACCGCACAGCAGCTCCTCGGCGCGGAGGAAGCGGACGTTGTCGTCGCCGCCGAGGACGCCGCGAGCGGCAGTCGCCAGGTCCTTCTTCTGGCCGGCGCTGAGCTCGAATGCGCTGGTGATGGTGGGGCCGCGGTCGGCGTTGGCGAGAGCCGCGCGCAGCTCCTCTCGGCGCTGCTCGTCAAGCCCGCCGAGGCGTCCGATGAAGACCGTGACGACCTGCGCCTGGAGGTCGCGGTTGGCGAGGTCCGCCAGCGCCTGGCGGGAGACCGCGCAGACCTCGCGGCCCATCTGCTCGCGCAGTCGGCGGATGAACGCGTCGCGCTCGTCGCGCAGGTTCTCATGCCAGCGGCGCTCGATCCCCTCGACCTCCTCGCGTGCCTGGTCGATAAGCTGCCTGCGCCGGTCATCGGCCTCGGCGCGCGCCTGCTGCATCAGCTCGTCGTGCTGCTCCTCGAGCTCGCGGCGCGCATCGCGATGCTTGCGCGCCTCCTGCTCGGCCTGCGTCTCGCGCTCCTGCGCCTCGCGCATCTGCGCGCCGACAAGCGCGCGGCGCTCCTCCATGGCCTTGACGATCGGGCCGTAGAGGAAGCGCTTGAGCAGGAAGAGCAGGATGAGGAAGTTGAAGATCTGAGCGGCGACTGTGACCCAGTCAATTTGCATGGTGGCTCAGCTCCAACCTCCTACTGTCCGGCGGCCTGAGCGACGAAGTAGTTCCAGAACGGATTGGCGAAGAGCAGGATCATTGTGACGACGAAGCAGTAGATGGCGGTTGACTCGATCATCGCGAGGCCGACGAAGAGGGTGCGGGTGATGGTGCCGGATTCGTCGGGCTGCTGGGCGATGGCGCCGAGTGCTTCGGCGACCGCCCGTCCCTCGGCGAACGCCGGACCGATCGAGCCGATCATCATCGTCAGCCCACCGACGGCGATCGAGACGACTGCAACGAGCTCGAGACCTGTCATGTGAGAGCATCCTTTCTGCGTACAAGGCGGCCGGTTCAGGCCGCGTCCTCGGCTTGCTCGGGCGCCGCGCCCTTGACGATGCGCGTGGCGGAGGCGATGTAGACCATCGCGAGGACCGCGAAGATGTACGCCTGCACCACGCCGGTGAGCAGGCCCAGCAGGCGCATGACGACCGGGAATGCGAAGGGAGCGATGGCGAGCAGCAGCCCCACGATCAGCGAGCCGCTCATGATGTTGCCGAAGAGCCGGAACGCCAGCGCAAGCGTGCGCGAGATCTCGCCGATGATGTTCATCGGCAGCATCAGCGGCGTCGGCTCGATGTACTGCTTGAGGTAGCCGAGCAGGCCCCGGTGCGAGATGCCGTAGATCGGGACCGCGATGAAGACCACCAGCGCCAGTGCGACGGTGGTTGAGAGCGAGCCGGTCGGCGCTTCGAAGCGCGGGATCAGCGCCGCAAAGATGTTCGAGAGCGCGATGAACAGGAAGAGCGTGCCGATGAAGGGCATGTAAAGCTCGGGGCGCGAGACGCCCATCGCCTCGATCTGATCGCGGATGCCGGCGACGATGACCTCAAGGAAGTTCTGCCCGCGGCTGATCTCCACGTCCGAGGTGAGGCGGCGCGTGATGAGCCACGAGCCGAGCACCATGATGAGCATCAGCGCCCATGAGAAGACCAGCGTGGCGCTGATCGGCAGTGAGCCGAGGTGGAAGAAGATGAGTTCGTCGGGAGTGAGGCGGACGGCTGCGTTCACTGATCGGCCTCCCGCTTGCGGCCGGTCCCGGGTATCATCGGCTCGCGCGTGCGGCCCCATATCGCGGTGGAGCCGAAGCGGGCGATGGTGAAGCCCGCGAGGGCGGCAACCGCCTGCGTGACACCCCAGCGCAGGAGGATGATGAAGACGAGCGTCGCCCCGGCGACGCGCAGCAGCGCGCTGAGCGCCCACGTCAGCCGCGGGCGCTTCGCCCTCGGGAGCGTCTGCACGGTGATCCACAGGCCGGCGAAGTACCCCAGGCCCACGACCGTGCCGATGACCAGCGAGATGATGACGGGAACCGGCTCAAACTCCATGCTCGTCCTCCGCGTTGGGCTCGCCGGCGGCTTCGCTGATCTCCTCGCGTTCGCGGGAGAGCCAGTACCAGGCGTTCAGGCAGCCAATGATGATGCCTATGAAGATCAACGTAAGCGTCCACGAGAAGCGCTGCGGGTAATGCCCGTCGAGCCACAGCCCCAGAGCGAGGCAGATCAGCGTCGGGAGCGCGACCGACCAGCCGACGAGGCCGAAGGTGCCGAGCCCGAACCAGACCGTATCCTCGCGGCGGCGGCGCGCGCGGACCTTGCGCCGCTCGGCGTTGCCCACCGCGCGCTCGAACTCCTCGCGATGGCGCTCCTCCTCGCGAACCTGCGGGACGGGCCGATCCTCAGAGCCCGACGGCTTGTCCCTGCGCGGCTGATCGACGCCCTCAGTGCCCTTCATCAGTCCCCCAGCTCCATGAAGCGCCGCACGATGCTCGCCTCAAGCTTCGCCAGCGCCGTGCGCGCGCTCTTCTCACGCTCGCCACGCTCCACGAACTGCTCATTCACCGTCTGTCGCAGGCGGCCCAGCTCCGGGCCGTGCATCGCGTAGGCGGTGGAGAGCAGCAGCTCGTCGCCGACCTTCACGAGGATGCCCTCGTCGATCGCGGCGAACTGCTCCTCGCCCTCAGCGGGCAGCCACGACATGACCGACGGCGCCACGGCCGTGACGAAGTCGATGTGCCGGGGCAGGTAGGTGCGCGAGCCGTCGAGGCCCTGCGCGGTCACCTGCCGCACGCGCGCATCGACGATCACCCGCGTGGGCGTCACGACCTTCAGGTTCACTCGCCCTGCTCCTCCAGCGCCTCGTCCACAGCGCCGATCATGTAGAACGCGCTCTCCGGGTGGTCATCCAGCTCGCCGCTGAGGATGCGCTCGCAGCCCTCAAGCGTCTGCTCCAGCGGCACCAGCCGCCCGGTGTGGCCCGTGAACTGCTCGGTGGTGAAGAACGGTTGCGTCATGAAGCGCTCCAGGCGGCGGGCGCGGTAGACGGTCCGCCGGTCCTGCTGCGACAGCTCGTCGATCCCGAGCATCGCGATGATGTCCTTGAGGTCCTCATACTGCGCGAGTGTGCTCCGGACCTCCTGCGCGAGATGGTAGTGCCGCTTGCCCACGATCAGCGGCGTGAGCAGCGAAGAGTTCGACTCGAGCGAGTCGATGGCCGGGTAGAGGCCCTCGGACGCGCGCCTGCGCGAGAGCACGATGGTGGCCGAGAGGTGCGAGAAGGTCGCGACCGCCGCCGGGTCGGTGAAGTCGTCGGCGGGGACGTAGACCGCCTGGATGGAGGTGATCGCCCCCGCCTGCGTCGAGCAGATGCGCTCCTCCAGCTCGGCGAGTTCGGTGTCGAGTGTCGGCTGATAGCCTACGCGCGAGGGCACGTGGCCCATCAGCCCCGAGACCTCCTGCCCGGCCTGGACGAAGCGGAAGATGTTGTCGATCAGCAGCAGCACGTCCTGATGCTGCTCGTCGCGGAAGTACTCGGCGACCGAGAGCGCCGCGTGGCCGATGCGCTGGCGCGCGCCGGGCGCCTCGTTCATCTGTCCGAAGAAGAGCACGGTCTGGTCGAGGACGTTCGCGTCCTGCAGCTCGCGGTAGAGCTCCTCGGCCTCGCGCGTGCGCTCGCCGATCCCGGCGAACATGCTCACGCCCGAGTGCTGCTCGAGCATGTTGTTGATGAGCTCCATCAGCAGCACGGTCTTGCCGACGCCCGCGCCGCCGAAGAGGCCCGCCTTCCCGCCGCGTTCGAGCGGCGCGAGCAGGTCGATCGCCTTGACGCCGGTCGCGAGTACCTCGGTGCGCGTGCTGCGCTGGCGGAGGGGGACGGGGCGCCGGTGGATCGGCCACCATTCCCCGCCCTCGATCGGCTCGCCGCCGTCGATCACCTCGCCCAGCACGTTGAAGATGCGCCCGAGCGTCCGCTGGCCGACGGGCACCATGATCTCTCCGCCACTGTCCACCGCAGGGGCGCCGCGGAAGAGCCCGCGGGTGGGCGTGAGCGCGATGCAGCGCACGGTCGCGTCGTTCAGGTGCGTCACGACCTCGAGCACGATCTCGCCGCGGTCACCGGTGGTGAGCTTCTGATGGACCGGCGGCAGGCCGCCGGTGAAGCGCGCGTCCACCACGCCGCCCGCGATGGCCACGATGGTCCCCGCGGGGCGCGCCTGAGCTGGGGCCTGCGGCTGCACTGCCGACATGCGGCGTCTCCTGACACACGCGCTGAGGGGCGTATGATTTACATGATTTGCACGTCTGATCTTACTCCGCGCGGACCTTCCCGGTCAAGCGGCCGCGCGAACCGTCGCCCGTCAAGCATAGCTTCGCCGTCGAGCGGCTGAAGCCTGCCCGCGCCGGCAGGCATTCCGGGCGGTCGCGTCGAATGTCGACGATGACACGGCGTAAGGCGGCACCGGGAAGGCGTGGTAGCAGTGGTTGCGCGAACGATCGAACTCCCGTCCGGCTTCAGCATCCCGACGCTCGGTCTGGGGACGTGGCGGCTGTTGGAGGAGGAGGGGCTGCGCGCGATCTCCGCGGCGCTGGCGATGGGCTACCGGCACATCGACACCGCGGAGATGTACAACAATCAAGAGATCGTCGGGCGGGCGATTGCCGGCTACGAGCGTGCGGAGCTGTTCATCACATCGAAGGTTGATGCGGCGCACCTGCACTACGACGACGTGATCGCCACGTGCGAGGCCACGCTGCTGGAGCTCGACACGGACTACCTCGACCTGCTGCTGATCCACTGGCCGAATCCGCAGGTGCCAATGCCGCAGACCTTCGACGCGCTGGCGCACCTGATCGATCGGGGGAAGATCCGCGACATGGGTGTGAGCAACTTCCAGCCGCACCGGATGCGCATGGCGCTGGAGATCGCGCCGCAGCCGATCGCGTGCAACCAGGTCGAGATGCACCCTTACCTGTGGCAGGACGAGCTGGCGCGGCTCTGCCAGGACAACGGTGTGGCGGTGACGGCCTACGCGCCGCTGGGGCGCAAGCACATCCTGGAGGACGAGACGATTCGGATGATCGCGGACAAGCACGACGTGACGCCCGCGCAGGTGTCGCTGCGCTGGCTGCTGCAGAAGGGCTGCATCGTGATCCCGCGCTCGACCAGCGAGGAGCACCTGCGGGAGAACATGGGCGTGTATGACTGGGCGCTCTCAGGCGTGGACATCGCGGCCATCGACGACATCCCGCACCGCGAGCGCATCATCAACGCGGAGTTCGAGGAGTTTCAGGAGGGGTAGCGGCGGCGGGAGGGTGGCGTTCGGCAACCCTCACTCCGCCTCGAAGCACGCCCACGGCGTCACCTCGGCGATGTCCTCGCCGGGACGCAGGCGCGTGATCAGCAGGTCGTCGCCGGGCCGCACCCCCGCCGGGTCGCCCTCCACGCGGATCGTTGGCAGCATCGGCCCGAGTTTCTTGCCCCAGTTGTCTCGACTGGACGCGGCGCTCTGCCCGGCCATCTCTCCGACAAGCACCGGCCCTTCATCCGTCGCGCGGTAGACGTGGAAGCCCAGCAGATCCGGCTCCGACGCCCGCGTGCGCCACGGATGAGCCGGGCGCGGCTGCACGGAGATCGTCTCGCCCTCCACCGCCGAAGTCGCCCGCACGCGGTTGAGCACCAGATGCGGCGTGTACTTGAGCGCGACCCGCAGCCGCCCATCGGCCTCGCGCGTGACCTCGCGGATCGTGAAGCTGGACGCGCCGTGCCCGTGGCGGATGATCCCCCAGCGCCCCGCCAGCGCCTCGCCCTCCGGCCAGTCCGTCAGTGGATCCACAGTGAGCGTGTCCGCGTCATCGTCGAAGGCCACCAGCCGTCCCGCGGGCGTGGGACCCGCCGCCAGCTCGAACCCGCCCAGCGCCACGAGCCCCTCACCGATCACGCAGGCGCGCGCGACCACGCCTTCAGCGACCGTCAGCGCCGCGAAGCGCGCGGAGAAGCGCAGCTCGCCGTCGGGCGCTGCGATCCGCGCCTCGCCGACCGCCGCATCCCACGCGCGCGAGAGCAGGTAGTCGGTCTCCCCACCGCGATCGACGCGCACCGCCACCACGCCCTCGGGCGCATCAAGCCGCTCCACGCCCGCGATGGCTGGCTGGCCCTCCCAGGCCTCGTGAATCGCGACGAACTCGTCCACCGCCTGCGCGTTCTCCCGCCGCGCGCACAGCACCGGCAGTGCCGCGTTCAGGTCGCGGTTGTCCGTGTAGCGCTGACCGGGGGCGACGCCCGTGACGACCTGCGTCGGGCCGCCCGCGAGCATCGTCAGGCGATAGGCTCTGTCCTCAAAGACCTGCCTCTCACCACTGTCGCAGGTGCGCAGCGGCGCCCACGTCGCCTGCCACGCGCCGTCCGTCGCGCCCTCGCGAAGCTGATCGATCTGCCGCCACGCGGTCTCCGTGGCGGGCAGGCCCCAGTGCTCCGCGAGGTCCGTGCCGGGCGCGTCCTGCAGCTCACAGCCATTCACCGACAGCGCCTCGCCGTCCGCGTGGAGGTACCACTCGTGCTGCGCGCCGCCACCCACGCGCATGATGTCCAGCAGATACGAGGCGCCGTCGCCGATGGCGACCTGCGCGACGGTGCGGCCGTAGACGCCACCCTCTCCGAGCTCCGCGAGGTTGGCCGGGTTGCGCTCGGCGACCTCGAAGGCCTGCAGCCAGCCCGCGTCGAGCATCACGCCGGTCGGGTCACCGCGCAGCAGGTGTGTGACGTCGTGCGAGAGATCGGCGTCGCGCACCACGCAGGCGTTGTGCGCCGGGCAGCGCTTGATCCAGTCACGCGTGAGGCGGTTCATCGCGCCCATGTAGCCGAGGTCGGTCAGCACCTCCTGGCCCTGCGCGTACCACATCAGCGTCATCGGCGGGTAGTGCCAGTGCCCGATGGGCCAGGTGTAGTCGAGCGCCATCACGTCGGTGCGCTCGCCGCGCGGCATGCGCAAGACCATCTTGCGATTGTTGTGCAGCAGATACGACGGGAAGGCCGCCGGGTCGCGCAGCGTCACGCTCTCACGGCCGGGCTCGCCGGTGACGTCGAAGAGCGCCGCGCAGTCCTCGGGGATCGTCGCACCTGCGCGGAGGCACTGCTGCAGGTGCGGGAGCGGCGGCCGGGAGGCCGCGTGCGAGTCCTCCCAGGCGATCTGACAGCCGTTGGGCAGGCAGCTTAGCGGGGCCTTCGCGACCGAGTTGCACAGCTCCTGAGCGCGGGAGAGGTCGAGGCCGCCGATCGCCTCGCTGAACCACGGGTGGCCCTCGTCCACCACGCGCGCGCCGCGGGAGGCGTCGAGCAGCAGATCGAGCGTGCTCCAGGTGACGTTCGTGTACGCTGGCGAGCCCTCCCAGCTCAGCCCGTCACCGTAGATCGAGTTCCGCAGGTAGTATGCGTAGTTGTCCAGCACCGCCTGCACGATGCGCGCATCGCCAAGCAGCCCGCCGAGGCGGAACTGGCTGACCATGAGCCGCCCGTCGAGGTTGTGATAGCCGAGCATCGCGTAGGGGCGCACGTGGTAGTCGAGCTTGCCGAACGTGAGCGCGAACTCCCCGCCCGCCGCCGCCAGGCGCTCGGCATCGTCGGGATGCGCCGCCAGCAGGCACTCGGTCGCGCGCACCATCCCGGCGGCCTCCTCGGCGTCGGAGTAGCCGTCGCGCACGAGCGCGAAGCCGCGTAGCCAGCCGTCGGCGTAGGCGTCGCCGAACTGCGAGCCGTCGCAATAGATGTCGGCGTTACCGCGCGTCGCCGGATGGTCGGCGTTGCCGGTCATGCCATCCTCAAGCGTGTAGGGCACGTAGCCCGCGAACTCGCGCGGGTCGTCGGCGTAGGCGGCGGCCAGCATCGCCGGGTAGCCCTCGCCGATGATGTCCGCGAGGTAGCCGTCACCGAGGTGGGCGCGGGCGAGGGTCAGCAGGCCGATCTTCGCTGCACCCGCGTAGGTCGCGGCATCCGCCGCGCGCGGATCGTCCTCGGGCAGCACCTGCGAGCAGATCTGCCACGCCTCACCGAGCGTCGGCAGGACCGTCTTAGCCATCTTCAGGTTGGCTATGTGGTGCCACTTGCCGCGGAAGAAGTAGGCGTAGCCGGCGTTGGAGTAGCCGTGCGGGCGGCCATCCCAGCGGTCCCAGGGAATGCCGGGGTGCTCGGCGCCCCACTGCGGGCCGTGCGTGCGCTTCCACAGCTCATCGGAGGGGTAGCAGCCGGTGCCATCGTCGGAGTAGTCGGGGTTCGGGTAGTACGCGGGCTCGCGGCCCTCCTCCTCGCACAGCGGGCAGTAGAGGCGGAAGGGCTCGTCGAGCGACCAGCGCCAGCCCGAGTCGCTGAAGTCCTGCACGCGCTCGGGGTGGAACGGGCAGGCGGTGGTCCACATGCCGATGGGCGTGACTGGCAGGACGCGGTCGAGCCACCACGTGGCGTCGCACTCGCGGTATTGCCCGGCCTGAGTGAGGACGCTCTCGACGAGCTTGACGGCGTCCTCGTCGCCCGCGCGGTAGCCTTCGCGCAACTCCGCGACGTCCACGCCGCGGACAGACGGGTGCATGGTATCGGGCAGCACGAGGAACTCGTGCTCGAGGGCGTGGGTCACCATCGGCATCACCAGGATGAGCAGCGCGGTCGTCAGGATGAGTGTGCGGGTCATGATGGTCCTCCGGACTGCGGGTGCAGTTGCGGTCGCCCAGTCGTTGGAGGGTCAGGTCCCGCCAGGGACCTGAGGTTCCACCCCGGCCCGTTGTCGACGTTCCCGGTGGGAGCCGGGAACGGCGGGCCGGGGTGGCACCTTCGACCTGCTCGCAGGCTCACAGGTCTCACCGCGCGTCAGACGCTGGCGCGTCTGCCGCGCGGCGGCCCCTCCAGAACGGCCTAGCCTTTACCCACATCGTGCCGAACGTCGTCTCGCCGCCGCACGTCGTACGGAGGGGCCGTCCTGAGCCACCGCGTCGTGTGCGGTGGCGAAGTCGGCCCGACCGTTTCGCCCTCAGAGGCCGCGCGGAGCCAGCGGGTTGCCGTCGCCCGCGGGCCGACTTCGTCGCGCATAAACGGCATGCGCTCCTCAGGCGGCCCCTCCGTACGGCAAACGACTCTCGCGCGACTTGTGGGTAAAGGTAAGCCACACGGCACAGCCACGACGCCGCCTATCTCCCGCTCAGCACCTCGCGCTCGTAGCGCTCGATCTCCGCGAGCCACGCGAGGCCCGTCGGGGCGTCGCCGCGGGCGCACAGCTCCTCCCAGACCGCCCCGAAGGGCAGCTCCGCTCGCAGCTCCGCCAGCGCCAGCTTCGCGTGGCCGTTGCCCGCGTACTCCGCCTCGACCGCGAGCGCGTGCGGCTCAAGCATCGCCCACAGCAGCGCCTTGCGCACCGAGCGCTCGCCGATGGTCCATGCGGCCAGGCGGTTGATCGACGCGTCGAAGAAGTCCGTGGCCCAGATGATCTCGTCGAAGTGCCCGCTACGCACCGCCTCGTCGCAGACCGCGCGCAGGTCATCGTTGAAGCGCGCCACGTGGTCGCTGTCCCAGCGCACGCCGCGGCTCAGGTGCAGCAGGATCGGGCTGGCGAAGGGCAGCACCGCCGAGATCTTGTCCGCGATACCCTCCGTTGGATGGTAGTGCCCCATGTCCATGCACAGGGCGCAGCCGCGCGTGGCCGCGTAGCCGAGGTAGAACTCGTGCGAGCCCACCGTGTAGTCCTCCACGCCGATGCCGAAGAGCTTGCTCTCGACCGTGTCGATCACGTCCGGCAGGTCCTCGGCGAGCACCTCGTCGAGCGCCTCGATCAGCCGCGCGCGCGGGCCCATGCGATCGGCGGTCGCGTCCTTGCGACCGTCGGGGATCCAGATGTTGCAGGTGCCCGGCCCGAGGCGCTGCGCGATCGCCTCGGCGATGCGCCGGCTCGCGATGCAGTGGTCGATCCAGAAGCGCCGCGTCTCCGCGTCCTCCGACGACAGCGTCAGGCTGTCGCGGACCATCGGGTGCGCGAAGCAGGTTGGGTTGAAGTCGAGGCCCCAGCCCTGCTCATCGCACCAGTCGATCCACGCGCTGAAGTGCTCGGGCCGCAACTCGTCGCGATCGACGACTTCGCCGCCGGTCTCGGCGTAGAACGCGTGCAGGTTGAAGCGCAGCGTGCCGGGGATGAGCGTGGCGGCCTTCTCGAAGTCCGCGCGGATCTCATCGCCCGAGCGCGCGCGGCCGGGGTAGTTGCCGGTTGCCTGGATGCCTCCGCCATCGGTGGCCTCATCGCGCGCCTCAAGCCCCACGACGTCATCGGCCTGCCAGCAGTGCACGGAAAGCGGCGTGGCGAGCGCGCGGTCGATGGCCGCATCTGCGTCCACGCCGAGTTCGGCGTAGCGGTCATACGCGTCGTCGTAGCTCATGCGGCCATGCCCCTCAAGCTCGCTTGCGAGCAGATCATCCAGCGTCATCAGGACCACCTCGGTCATGCGGCATCGGCGTCGCGCGGAACTTCGACGCGGACAGCGCAAGGGCCTTCGGGGGTGCGTGGGGAAAGGCCCGAGCGTTGCGACGTGGGTCGTTGGAGGGGCCGCCGCGCGCAGCGCGGTGAGGCGCGTCAGCGCCTCAGGCCCGCCGTTCGCCGGTAGTGAAAAGCGAAGGGTGAAAAGGGAACGGCAACGACCCGCGCGGGCCGCGGGCTGAGAGTCGTACGGAGGGGCCGCCTGAGGAGCGGATGTCGTTTACCCGCGACGAAGTCGGCCCGCAGCCACGACAACCCTTCTCATCGCCGCGCCGTGGACAACAAACAGCCGGGCCGACTTCGGCTCCAGCAAACGACGCTGGGGCCTCAGGCGGCCCCTCCGTACGGCGCAATGCGGGCGGCTCCCAGCACTACAGGCAACGACCCGCGTGGGTCGTTGCCGTTGTCGTCTGCCGTACGTCGTTCGCCGTCATCCGTTTGTAGGACGGGCATCCTGCCCGTCGCCGTTGCTGGCAGCTGGCAGCTGTCGGCTGGTCGCTACTCCAGCCACGGATCCTCCTGGTCGCCCACCTCTGAGCGGAGGCGCAGCAGCTCGTCCTTGAGCTCGGCGACGACGTCCGCGTAGTCCGGAGCGTCGTAGACCGAGCACATCTCCAGCGGATCGTTCTGCAGGTCGAAGAGCTCCCACTCCTGCGGGCCCGGGTCGTCGCGGTAGTAGTAGATCAGCTTGTAGCGGTCGGTGCGTGCATGTAGTAGCGGTAGTAGAAGCTCTCCCGCCAGTCGTCGGGCGTCTGGCCGCGCAGGTTGTCGCGGAAGCTGCGGCCCTGCATCTGGGCAGGTGTTTGCACACCTGCATAGTCGAGGAAGAGCGATGAGAAGTCGACGTTGAGCGTGATGTCATCGTTCACCCCGCCCGCCGCGATCTCCCGCGGGTAGCGCACCACGAAGGGCATGCGCAGCGACTCCTCATACATGAAGCGCTTGTCATACCAGCCGTGGTCGCCGAGGAAGAAGCCCTGGTCGGAGGTGTAGATGATGACCGTGTCCTCGGC
>JALGSW010000137.1 GCA_029821635.1 Candidatus Zipacnadia bacterium | reverse complement strand
GCGGGAGAACCTCTCCGCGTCCGAGAGCCAGATCCGCGACACGGACTTCGGCCGTGAGATGGCGGAGTTCACGACCGCCCAGGTCCTCGTGCAGTCCGCGACGGCGTTCCTGTCGCAGGCCAACTCCCTGCCCCAGAACGTGCTGCAGCTCATCCGGACGTAGGTCCTACGCACCCGCCCCGGCCCACGCCGACTCACATCGTGGGGGGACGCCTTCGAGGCGTCCCCCCACCGCCCATGATCGGCATGCGCGCGCACACAGTCCGACCGTGACCCGCAGGAGGCGAGCCGGATGGACGTTGGCAACATCTCGATCACCGGCCTCATCGCCAGGGACTTCGATATTCAGCAAGTGATCACGCAGCTCGGGCTGATCAGGTCCAAGCCGATCACCCTCCTGCAGAACACGCAGACTGAGCACTCCCAGCGCCTCACCGCCTACCAGCAGCTCATCGCGAGCACGCTCTCCCTGAGCACCGCCGCCTCGGCGCTCACCGACGGCACCGCCTTCAGCCAGGTTACCGCGAGCAGCGCGAACAGCTCGGCGGTCCTCGCCAGCGCGTCGGCGGGGGCGCCCGTGGGCAGCTACGAGATCGCCGTCGGCCAACTCGCACAGTCACACAAGATCGGCTCCGCACCCATCGCCTCCAGCTCCGAAGCCCTCGGCTACGAGGGCGAGTTCCTGCTGAACGGCCACGCCGTCTCGATCGCCGCCGGGGACAGCCTCACCGACATCCGTGACGCCATCAACACTGCGGGCGCGGGCGTCACCGCCTCGATCCTCACGGTGTCGAGCAGCGACCATCGCCTGACCATCGTCGGCCTCACCTCCGGCTCAGACGGCGCCATCGAGCTCGTGGACGCGAACACCTCCGGGATGCTCGAAGCGCTCGGGCTGCAGGACGCCGGCGCTTCGGTCAAGAACGCCATCAGCGACGGCGCGGCGGGCGATGCCCTCGGTGACACGCTCTCGCCGGTGGGCGACGTGCTCGGCCTGAGCGCCGCGCCCTCCGGCACCGTGCAGATCAACGGCACGAACGTGGCGATCGACCTCGCCACCGACAGTCTGGAGGACGTCGCAGCGGCGATCGCCGCCATCGAGGGCGTCTCCGCGACCGTGGAGAGCGTCACGGTGGACGGCGAGACCGCGTGGCGGCTGGAGATCGTCGGCGACGCAGGCCAGCCAGCGTTCAGCGATGACAACAACGTGCTCGTCACGCTCGGGGTGCTGCAGAAGGGGCTCGCAAACGAGATCGACGCGGCGCAGGACGCGCAGTTCTCCATCGACGGCGTCGAGATGACGCGCTCCACCAATGCGGTCGATGACGCGATCGAGAACGTGCAGCTCCAGCTCCTGCAGGAGACCGGTGAGGATGATGTGCGCGTCAGCATCGGCGCCAGCACGTCCGCGACGGTCGCGGACGTGGAGAGCTTCGTCACTGCCTACAACCGCGTGGTCGGCTTCATCAACAGCAATCAGAGCTTTGACGCCGACGCCGAACAGGGCGGCCTGTTCTTCGGCTCCCCGGCGATCATGAACTTCGAATCCTCGCTGCGCGACCAGGTCAGCGGCCTCGTGGCCTCCCTCGGGGGGGACCTGCAGCTCGCCTCACAGATCGGCCTGAGCTTCGACTCGAGCGACCAGCTCTCGCTCGACAGCTCGAAGCTGCTCGCGTCACTCGCGACCGACCCGGAGGGCGTCAAGCGCCTCTTCGGCGTGCGCACCGACGCCGGCGGATCGGCCGTCGAGGTGATGGGGTACACCTCCGCCACCGCCGACTCAGGCGCGGACGGCTGGGAGGTGCAGATCACGCAGGAGGCCACTCGCGCGACCGCCACCAGCGCCTCGCTCGCGTCCGGTATCACCGCCGATGAGACGCTCACCGTCAACGGCAAGTCCGTCGGCCTCACCGCGGGGATGACCCTCGAGGCCGCGGCCGAGCGGCTCAACGCGCTCTTCACCGCGCAGCACATGGACATTGAGGCCACCGTCGAGACCGACCGGCTCGTGGTCAAGCACGATCTCTACGGCAACGCGCGCTCGATCAGCATCGTTTCGTCTCTCGACGACGGCACGGGCGGCACGGACCTTGGTGGCGCGACCGCGGGCGAGGCCGAAGTCAGCGCGGGCTTCGACGTGGCCGGGACGATCGGCGGCCATGCGGCCACCGGGAGCGGCCGGCTCCTCACGGGCAACTCCGGCACGGGCGTGGCCGGGCTCCAGCTCGTCGTCAGCGCCGAGGCGCCGGGCTCGGCAGGGGTTGTGCGGGTGAGCAAGGGCATCTCCGCGCGCATGACCGACCTGATCGAGGTCGTCACGGACGAGAATGGCTCACTCACCCGCGCCGCCGCGGGCGTGACCACGGACATCGAGGCGATCGACGAGCAGATCGCCAAGATAGACGCGGACGTTGACCGCTACATCGCGCAGCTTCAGATCGATTTCGCGGTGATGGAAGTGAAGATGTCGCAGTCGCTGGCAATGCTCGACTGGATGCAGAATCAGATTGAGACGCTGTCCGGCTCCGGCAACTAGCCGTGGCACGGATCGTGCATCATGACACACAGACTCGACAGGAGGATGAGGGATGGCAGCCGGATACGCACCGCAGGCCTACCAGGAGATGCAGGTACTCAGCGCAGAGCCCCGGCAGCTCATCATACTGCTCTGCCAGGCGCTCGCGCGCTACCTCATGCGCACCGAGGATGCCATCAGGCGGCGCGACTACGAGGCCAAGTCCGCCGCGATTGACCGCGCGCAGGGGATACTCTCGGAGCTGTCCTGCGCGCTCGACGACGAGGTCGGCGGCGAGCTGGCCGGGCAGTTGCGCGCTCTCTACGCGCACCTGCAGCTTCAGCTCGTGGACGTTGACCTGCAGGACGATTTGGACAGGCTCGCGTACGTCACGGAGATCGCCAGCAAGCTGATTCACGCCTGGGAGGAGGCCCTGGAGCGATGTCGGCATCAGGAGCAGCAATGCAAGGTGTTGTAGCGATCGCGCCGGCGGTGGAGACGGTGCGGGAGTTGGGCCACAGCGAGCGCGAGGCCATAGCCGAGGGCGACTGGAGCGCGCTGGACGAGATCCTCGAGGCGCAGAAGACGCTCTGGCAGGAGTTGCTGGGTGTGGCCCGTCTGGATGATGGCTCCGACGAGTGCCGCGAAGCGGCGGAGGCGCTGGCGGCGCTCCACGAGGTCCGCCGGCGCAATCACGCGCTGATCGAGCGCAGCTTCGCGGAGCTGCGTCGGAAACTCACTACCGCCCACGCGGGCTCGGACGCGAAGGGCGCCTACCAGCGCACAGGCCGCGCGGCGTAGAGAGATCAGCGGGGGCGACTACCCCTCCAGCATCAGGTCCTCGGGGCGCAGTGTGTCGCCGTGCGCCATCAGCAGCCCGCGCTGGATCGCGTTCTCAAGCTGGCGGAGGTTGCCCGGCCACTGCTGCGCGCTCAAAAGCTCCAGGGCGTCCGGCGCGATCTCCCTTGGGCCGCGGCCGTGGCGGCGCAGGTGCTTGCGCAGGAAGAACCGTGCGAAGGGCTCGATGTCCTCCGGGCGCTCGCACAGCGGGGGCAGCCGCAACGGCACGACCGCGAGCCGGTAGTAAAGGTCCTCCCGGAAGCGCCCCTCCCGCACCGCCGCCTGCAGGTCCTGGTTCGTCGCGCAGATCAGGCGGACGTCCACCTCAATCGACTGCGTCCCGCCCAGCCGCGTGAAGCTCAGGTCCTGGGCGAAGCGCAGCAGCTTCACCTGGTTGTCCATGCTCATCTCGCCGATCTCGTCGAGGAAGAGTGTGCCTCCGGCCGCGACCTCGCACATCCCCTTCTTCGCAGCGGTCGCCGAGGTGAAAGCGCCCTTCTCATGCCCGAACAGCTCGCTCGTGAGGAGTTGCTCGGGCAGCGAGCCGCAGTTGATCGGCACGAAGTGCTTCGCCGCCCGATCGCTCATGCAGTGAATCGCCCGCGCGAGGAAGTCCTTGCCTGTCCCAGTCGCACCTTCGACCAACACCGGCGCGGGCGTGCCGGCCACTCGGGCTGCGGCTGCGTACGCCCGCCGCACCTCCGGGCTGCGGCTCATCACGTGGTCGAAGCCGTGCTTGTCCCGCAGCGCCTCCCACAGGTAGCCGCTCTCCTCGCCCTGGGGCGCGTCCAGCGCATCGCCCAGTGCCTCGCGCGCCGCGGCCAGCAGGTCGTCGGGGGCGAAGGGCTTGGCGAGGTAGTGCGCCGCCTGCAGCCCCAGCGCGTCCACGGCCGTCTCCAGGCTTGGGTGCGCGGTGATGATGATGGCGGGCGCGCGGATGCCCTGCGCCCGCAGGTGGCCCAGCAGTTCGACGCCGTCGGCGTCGGGGAGCATCCGGTCGAGGATCAGCAGGTCCGGAACGCCGTCACCGGTCGCGGAGCTGAGGGCCGAGGCGCCGTCGGCGGCTGTGCGCACCACGCAGTCAATCCCGCCCAGCATGCGCTCGAGGTTGTCGCGCATCTCCGGGTCGTCGTCCACAACCAGCACGGTTCGGTTCCCTGTTGGCGACACGATCTCAGGCTCTCCCTGCCACGAGGCGAGACGAGGCGTACTCTCACGAATGGAGGCGCAAGTTCAGCGCCGCTCGGAGACGCGCCATCGCCTGGGTGTGTATCTGACAGATGCGCGACTCGGTGACCTGGAGCACCATCCCGATCTCGCGCATCGTCAGCTCATCCCGGTAGTAGAGGCTCACGACCATCTGCTCGCGCTCGGATAGCTCCCCGATGCACTCGACCAGCATCCTGCGTAGCTCCGCGCGGTCCACCGCCGAGTGCGGGATCCACTCCGAGCGCCCGTCGGCGAGGTTCGCGTTTGTCGGCGCGTGCGCGTCACCGGCGGCCTCGGAGAGGCCCTCCAGCGAGACGATGGCCGTGGTCGAGGCGTCCTGCAGCAGCTTGCGGTAGTCCACGGAGGTGATCCCGAGCCGCTCGATGATCTCCGCCTCATCCGGCTGGCGACCGAGACGCTGGCGCAGCTCGGAGACGGCCTCCTCCAGCGCCCGGTAGCGCCCGCGCAGGCCGCGCGGCGCCCAGTCCATCTTGCGCAGCTCGTCGAGGATCGCGCCTCGCATCAGCGTACAGGCGTACGTGCGGAAGCTCGCGCCCCGCCCGGGGTCGTAGCGGTCCACCGCCTTGATCAGCCCAATCATGCCTGCGCTGACCAGGTCCTCGCGGTCAACCTGCTCGGGCAGGCCCGCGGCCACCCGGTCCACCTCGTAGCGGACCAGGTCCACGTTCGCGGTGATGAGCTGCTCGCGCTCAGCCGGTGACAGCCCTGCATTCTGCGCAATCTGATACACGGGACGTCCCCCTGCTCATACTCGACCTGCCACGCGATGGGTGAGACACCGCATGGTACCCGTCCGCACATCGAACCATCAGTTGCGAAGTCAAGCCGGCGTTGGCGTGGCCCCGCCGCCACGCGCGGGACATTGTTGCATTCCCGTCACACGACCAGACACCTTCGTGATTCGTTCCCTGACGAGACCGACAAAAGTACTCACTTTTCGAACTATCGTACTACGCATTTGGGCCGGTCCTTCTCCGCCGCTGCCGCCGCCGGCGGTAGACGGCCGCGAAGATCTCCGCGACGATGATGTAGAGTGCCTCCGGAACCGGGCCGCCGACCTCACAGGACTTGAACAGACTGCGCGCCACCGGCGGGTTCTGCATGACCTCGATCCCGTGGATGCGCGCGAGGCGGATGATCTCGCGCGCCATCGCGCGCTGGCCCTTCGCGACGACCCTCGGCGCGCCCATGCTGAGCGCGTCGTAGCGCAGCGCCACCGCAAAGTGCGTCGGGTTCGTCACTACCACGTCCGCCAGCGGCATCTCCGCGGAGATCCCCTGACTGAGCAGCGCCTGGCGGAGCTGCCGGCGCCGCGCACGGACCTGCGGATCACCCTCGCTCTCGCGCATGTCGCGCTTGAGCTCCGACCGACTCATGCGCAGTTGCTTCTGATGGTCCCACCACTCGAACGCGTAGTCGGCCGCACCGATCACCAGCAGCAGCCCCATGCACTTCACGAGCATCTCCCCGGCGATAGCCCCGATCTGCGCCATCATCGGGCGAAGCTGCATGTCCGCCATCAGCAGGATGTCCCCGGTGTGCGCGCGCAACACGAGGCTCGCGACAAGCGCAACCGCGCAGACCTTCAGGATGCTCTTGAGAGCCGCGACCGCCCCTCGCGTGCTGAAGAGGCGCTTGAAGCCGTTGACGGGGTTGATGCGCGACCAGTCGGGCTTGATCGCCGAGGTCGCCAGCAGACCGCCGGTCTGCGCCACGGTCGCGATGATCGTGCCGACGACCGCCGCGAGCATCAGCGGCCCGACCACCAGCGCCCCGACCTGCAGCGCGTTCCCCCAGGCCGCGACCGCGTGTTCGGGCTCAAGCTCCGCCGTCCCCGCGGCGCGCAGCCAGCGCTCGGTCGCGTCCTGCAGCCGCGCGAGCATACCTGCCCCGCCGAACCGCGCCACGAGGTAGATCGCCAGCAGTGCCAGCGCCCGCGACAGATCGACGCTGGTCGCGACCTGCCCCTTCTTCCGCGCCTCCTGCCGCTTGCGCGGCGTTGCTTGTTCGGTGCGCTCCTCGCTCGCCACCGAGTGGGACTCCTTCCCGAGACCGACCGGTCCTGCGCAGCGGCGACAAACGCCGCTGTGCGCCTACCCCCCGAACGCCCTTACCATCGCGTCCAGGTACTGCGCCATCAGCTCCGTGATCCGCTCAACGTTCATCAGCACCGCCGGGACCCCGATCGCCGTGATCGCGAAGCCCAGCGCGATCTTCGCCGGGATCCCGACCAGGAAGACGTTGATCTGCGGCACCGCGCGCGCGACCAGCCCGAAGGCCAGGTCTGCCAGCAGCAGCGCCGCCATCACCGGCCCGGCCACCCGCAGGCCCAGCACCAGTACGCTCGTGCCGAGGCCGGCCGCGATCGACGCCACCTCCGCGCCGAGGTGCACTCCGCCGACCGGCACGATCGCGAAGCTCCCCGCCACGGCGCGCACCAGCCAGTGATGACCGTTGAGTGTCACGAAGAACACGAGTGCAAGCATGTAGTAGCCGGTGCTGAGGATACCGGACTGCGCGCCGCTCGTGGGGTCGAAGAGCTGCCCGGCGCGCAGGCCGATCTGCAGGTCCAGCACCTCGCCGCCGAAGCGTAGCGCCTCCAGCACCGCCGCCGCCACGAAGCCCAGCGCGATGCCGAACGCAAGCTCCGCCACGCACAGGGCGATGTAGCGCAGCGGCTCGTCGATCGACTCGGGCGAAGCGCCGGCCACCGGCGCGACCACCAGCGCCAGCCCCACCGCGAGCGCCACGCGCACCTGCGCCGGCGCCTGCTGGTAGCTCAGGCCCGGCGCGACCACCGCCAGTCCCGCCACGCGCAGGCCCGCGGGCAGCAGCGCCGCCACGTGCTCGATCAGCAGCGTCATCGGCCCGGTCACGCGGGTACCCCCGCCATCGCGTGATCGAGCGCCACGGCGCCGCGCGCCTGCACGGTCAGCTCCGGCACGATCTCCGCGTGTGAGAGCACCGCCACGCCGGGGAAGCTGCGGCGGATCAGCGCGCGCACATGCCGCCGCACCGGTGGCGAGGTCAGCACGACCGGCTCGCCCCCGTGCGTGGCCGTCTCGTCCACCGCCGCCTGCACCGCGCGCAGCATCGCCCGCAGCGCGTCCGGGTCGAGCAGGCAGGTGGGGCCCTGCGGCGTGTCCACCAGCGCCTCGGCCACCAGCGCCTCCAGCTCCGGGTCGAGCACGTAGGCCGTCAGCGCCTCGCCGTCGCGATGCTGCTCGCAGATCGTCCGCGCGAGCGCTGCGCGCACGTACTCGCCCGCCGCGGAGACATCGCCGGTGACGCGCAGGCCGTCGGCGAGCGCCTCGACGATCGTGGACATGTCCGCGATCGGCACGCCCTCGTCCAGCAGGCCCTGCAGCACCTGATGGAGCTGACCCACCGAGGCGAGGTCGGGCACCAGCTCGTTGACCGCCGCCGGGTTGATCTGGCGCAGCTCGTCGAGCATCATCTGCACGTCCTGGCGGCTGATCAGCTCCGGCGCGTGGGCCTTGACCAGCTCGCTCAGGTGCGTCGCCAGCACGACCTCCGGCTCCACGACCGTGTACCCGCGCGCCTCCGCCAGCGTCCGCTGCTCGCCCTCGATCCACCACGCGGGGAGGCCGAACGCGGGCTCCGTGACGCCCGTCCCAGGCAGGTCGTCGAGGCCCTCGCGCGTGGCGATGGCCATCACTCGCGCCGGCTGCAGGCCGCCTTCGGCGATCGTCGCGCCGCGCAGCTTCACTGCGTAAGAGGTCGGCCGCAGCGACATGTTGTCCTTGATGCGTACCGGCGGCACGATCAGCCCAAGCTCCGCGGCGATCTGCTCGCGAATCGCACTGATCCGCTGCAGCAGCGTCCCCTGCTGGCCCTCATCCACCAGCCCGATCAGCCCGTAGCCGACCTCCACCGCCAGGCGGTCGGGCGCCGGCACCGCCACCGGCTCATCGCCCGTGGGAGAAGCGCCCTCGGCCGCCGCCTCGGCGTCCGCGGCCTCCTCCCGCCGGCTGCGGCTCACCAGCCACGCAACAAGTCCCGTGCCCCCGCCGATCACGAAGAAGCTCAGCGTCGGCAGACCCGGGACCATGCCGAAGAGGATCAGCATCACCCCGACGATGCCCACCGCTCGCGGCTGGGCCAGCACCTGCGTGATCACGTCCGTCCCGAGGTCGCCCTCGGAGGCGGAGCGGGTCACCACGAGGCCGGTTGCGGTGGAGATCAGCAGCGCGGGGATCTGACTGACCAGGCCGTCGCCGACCGTCAGCAGCGCGTAGCGCTGAAGCGCCTCGCCGGGCTCAAGTGACAGCCGCGTCATGCCGATGATGAGTCCGGCGACGATGTTGATGACCACGATGATGATCGCCGCGATCGCGTCTCCACGGACGAACTTCGTCGCGCCGTCCATCGCGCCGTAGAAGTCCGCTTCGCGCTCGACGGTGCGGCGGCGCGCGCGGGCCTCGTCCTCGGTCGCCAGGCCGGTGGAGAGGTCGGCGTCAATCGCCATCTGCTTGCCCGGCATCTCATCGAGGGTGAAGCGCGCGGCGACCTCCGCCACGCGCTGCGAGCCACTGGTGATGACCACGAACTGAATGATCACCAGAATCAGGAAGAGGATCAGTCCGACGACGAGGTCGCCGCCCACGACGAAGTTGCCGAAGGCCTCGATGACCTTGCCCGCGTGGGCGTTGAGCAGGATCAGTCGGGTCGAGGAGATATTCAGCGCCAGGCGGAAGAGCGTCGCCACCAGCAGTATCGAGGGGAAGACCGCGAACTCCAGCGGCTCGGCCACGTACATGCTCACCAGCAGGATGCACAGTGCGACGCCGAAGTTGATCGTCAGCAGCAGGTCCAGTACGAGGTCCGGCAGCGGGATGAGCATCATCGCCACGAGGCCGATGATGCCCACCGCCATCATTGCGTCCGTTTGCTTCAGCACCCTCGCGAGGATCGGCACGGTCAGCGATGCACCCCCAGCCCCAGCCGGCCCCCGGCTGCCAGCACCCGCGCGCGGATCAGCGTCGCGGCGCGACCGTAGCTCTCCTGCACGCCCTCGGCCCCGACTCCCAGCAGCGAGGCGATCTCAGGGAAGCTCAGCCCGTCCTCGAAGTAGAGCGTGAGCAGCCGCCGCTGCTCGACCGGCAGCCTGGCGATCGCGCCCGCGAGGCCGCCGGCGGCCGCCACCCCCTCGCGCTCGGGCAGCAGCAACTCGGGACTCACGCCGAAGACCAGCCCGGCCTCCGTGTAGCGCTCGGCGAGCGCGGCTTCGTCGAGTCCGAGGTCCTGCGCGATCTCACGATCCGGCGCCGCACTCCGCCCGCTTCGCGCGGCCAGCGAGGCGCACAGCGGCGCGATGCGACAGGGCAGCGCAGCGTGGTACCACGAGCTCGCCCGCGCCCACGCGCGCATCCCGGCGACGACCAGCCCGACCGCGTCGTCGTCGCCCACCTCGACCGCATCGTCGTCGCCCACCTCGACCTCGCCGGCGTTGCCCGCCAGCTCGATCAGCGCCATCAGCCCCTGGCCCATCAGCAGGCCTTCGTCGAGCCACGGTGAGATGCGTCCGCCCAGCCGCCCCAGCGCCACCCGCACCAGCCCCGTCAGCCGCAGCAGGTCATCGTACTCCTGCTCGGAGACGCCGGGCTCTTCCCGAATGTCTGTCGCCATCTGTGCCATCTCGGCTCTCCCGTCAGTTGCGCGTCATGCGCCCGGCGTGTGCGTGGCAGGGGGTGAGGCGGTCGTCGGCCCTGCCGTTGTTCGCTCTCCACCTCACTGCACGTACTTCGGGATGTTGCCGATCAGCTCCACCGTGAAGCTCGCCAGCGACCGGAGCATCCACGAGCCGCACACGAGCACCGTCAGTCCGATCGCCACGACCTTGGGCACGAAGGTCAGTGTCATCTCCTGGATCTGCGTCACCGCCTGCAGAATCCCGACCAGGGTGCCGACCACCAGCGCGACCATCAGCACAGGGCCGCCGAGCTTGAGCGTCGCGATGAACATGTCCCGCGCCAGTGCCACGTAGATGTCCGTCGGCATGATCGGCTCTCCTTCGCGCCACGCGTCAGGTGAAGCTCAGCACCACGGACTTCGTGATCAGGTGCCAGCCATCCACCATCACGAAGAGCAGGATCTTCACCGGGAGTGAGATCATCACCGGCGGAACCATCAGCATCCCCATCGACATCAGCGCGCTGGCGACCACCAGGTCGATCACCAGGAAGGGCACGAAGAGCACGAAGCCGATCTGAAAGGCGGTCTTGAGCTCACTGATGACGTAGCCGGGCATGAGGATATGAAAGGGCACTTCCTCGGGTGTTGCCGGGCGCGCGAGGCCGGAGATCTCATAGAAGAGCGCGAGGTCCTTCTCCCGCGTCTGCTTGATCATGAACTCCCGCAACGGCCCGGCGGAACGCTCCAGCGCCGCCTCGTAGCCGATCTCCCCGTGCAGGTAGGGCTGCACGCCGTCGCTGTTCATCGCATCGAACACCGGGTGCATCACGAAGAAGGTAAGGAACAGCGCCAGGCCCACCAGCACCTGGTTCGGCGGCGTCTGCTGCGTGCCGAGCGCGCTGCGCAAGAAGCTCAACACGATCACGATCCGCGTGAAGGCCGTCAGCGTCATCAGCAGCGCGGGCGCGAGCGACAGGACCGCCAGCCCGAGCAGGATGCGCAGCGTCAGCACCACCTGATCGGGCTGATCGCTGGTCCAGGTGTCCGGCAGCGTGGGCATCGCCGGGGCCTGCGCCCACGCGCAGCCCGCCGAGGCCAGCAGCATCAGCACCGCCACAACGCCCACCGTTTGCCGGCGCATCCGACCGCGATCCATCGCCTACCCCTGCTCCTGTAGCTCGGCCAGCAGCCGCCCGCGCCGCTGCTCCCAGCTCTCATCGCTCTGTGCCACATCCGGCCGCACCGAGCGCGTGGTCACGCCTGCCTGCCCCACGTTCAGCTCGTCCGTGGAGCCATCTCCGCGCTTGCGCACCGACCGGTACGCCGAAGGTCGCACCGGCGGCTCGGTCATCTCCGCCACCTGCACGACGCCGCCGTCGCGCGCGGACAGCAACATCCTCCGGCCCTCCACCTCCACGAGGTAGAGCCGCCCGTCGGCGCCCAGCGACAGCGTCTCCTCCAGCCACATGTGCCGCCCGCCGTGCCCCTCACCATCCGCGCTGGGCCGGTTGTCCTTCCACCAGCGCACGCTCTTGATGGCCGCGTAGGCCACGACCAGCGCGATCACCAGCTTCCCCGCCACGTCCAGCACCGACAGCGCCGCCGAGCCGCCTCCCCCGGCGGGCGCGTAGCCGCCCTCATCAGCCGGCGCGGCCGCCGCGGTCGATCCGGAGTAGTCCTGCGCCGGCGCGGGGCAGACCGCCACCCCCACCGCGACCATCACCGCCGCCACGATCATGACTGTCCTCATTCTGCTCACCCTCCGTCACTGTCCGCGCGCGTGCGCGCAGTGATCTCCGTCGGCGCCTCGTCCTCATCCACCAGCTCAGTGATGCGGTAGCCGAACGTCTCGTTGATCACCACGACCTCACCGCGGGCGAAGACCCGGCCGTTGATCAGCAGGTCGATCGGCTCCCCCGGCAGGCGGTCGAGCGTGATCACCGAGCCACCGTCGAGCCGCAGCACCTCTGACAGCGGCAGCTCCGTGCTCCCGAGCTCCACCGTCAGCGACAGCGGCACGTCCATCATGCGGTGCAGGTTGCGCCAGCCGTCGTCGGCCGCCGGCCCGCCGTGCCCCGGCTCCGGTCGGAGCTGATGCACAACGCCCTCCACGGCCGGACCGTCCGCGTCGGCGCCGCGCTCCCCGAGCGGGGGAGAGGCCCCCACCCCCGCATCCGCCTGATCACCCTGCATGCCTTCACGTGCAGCGTCTGTCTCCGGCACTTCAGCGGCCTCCTGTCTGTGCGCGCGTGTGCGAGCTGGTTGAGCCGGCTGTGCGTCCCGACCGCGCGCTACTGCATCACGAACGCCGTGAACAGCACATCCTGTACCTCGTACTCATCGAGCGCCGCGTCGAGCTTCTGTTGCAGCGTCGCCTTCAGCTTGCTGCGATCAGCCTGATCGCGCAGTTGCTCGAAGCTCTCGCTGGAGAGCACCTCGATTGCGACGTCCCGCGCGTAGCGGTGGCTGGCCGGAGGGAGCTCGCCGGCGCCTTCAGCATCTTCGGCGCTCGCCGAGCCCCCACCGTGGCCGCCGCCGGACCCGCCCTCGACGTCCTCTGCATTCCGCGTCAGCACAACGATGCTGACCTCCGTCTGCAGGTAGCGCAGCGTGTCATCGGTGCTGCGCAGGTTCACGAG
>JALGSW010000136.1 GCA_029821635.1 Candidatus Zipacnadia bacterium | reverse complement strand
GCGCTCGATGAACGTCCCGCCCTCTTCGCGGTAGGGCTGCCAGACCGAGACGAACTCGCTGGCGGCGTCCTCGGCGGAGTCCTCGGCGAAGAGGTAGCGGATCGGCGGGATGTCGGTCTTCGCGCACAGAGCGGTCAGGTAGCGCCGCCCCGGCTCGCCTAGCACGTCCAGGCGCAGGCGCGCGTCGGTGGTGTCGTGGCCCCAGGCGGCCCAGACGTCCCCGTCCGTGCGGGCGCCGGCGGGTTCGATGATGTTGCTCGCCATCCCCCGGCCCATCCTGTGCAGCTCGATCGCCTGCTCGCCGGCGGGCGCGAACTCCAGCGACGCGTCGAACGCGTCATGCGCCGGCCCGTGGAAGCACCAAGTGCGCGTCGTGCCGCCCGCCATGCGGAAGATGTCCAGCGCGTAGACGTTGCCGCCGGGCGCGTCGGCGAGGCAGATCGCGCGGCGGTAGAACCGGTTCGGGAAGCCGTCAGGCTGCGCCGACACGTCCGCGAACGACGCCTCCGGCGCCCCGCCAAAGCCCTCCAGCGTCCCGTGCGAGATCACGCCCTGGTACTGCGGCCCGTAGTCGATCATCCCTGTGATGTGATGCGCCACCGACGAGGTGTTGCCCATCGGGTGCGCCCAGCACGGGTAGCCCAGCTCGGGCGTGACGGAGATGTCCTGCGCGAACAGCTCCACGTTCAGGTTGTCCTCGTGCTGGTGGCCGCGACCGTAGCCGTAGCGCAGCGCCAGCCCCGCTCGCGCGCCGACATCCTCCGCGTCCGCGCGCGATTCGAGGAAGACGAAGCCGACGCCGTCCATCACGCGACTGCGCAGCGGCTCCGCCGGACCGATGCGCTCGACATGCGCGACCACATCGCCCCACACGTTCGGCTCAAACAGGTCAATCTGCGGCTTGCCCGCGCGGAAGAGCGTCTGCGCGATGCCGTCCGTCGGCCAGCGGCGATACGCGCGCATGTACGCGGGCTTGAGCGACGGTGAGATGCCATTCGGGTAGCGGGCCTCACGTCCTCCGCCGCTGTCGCCGTAGCTCGGGCCGAACCGCCCCGCAACGACCATGTTCGGCCACGCGTCGAACTCCGCCCGGAGCTTGGGATACTGCGCTTCATCGTAGAGGTCGCAGCGCGCGCCCCAGCGCTCGGAGTCCACCCGCGAGAGGACCTCCGCCATGTCCGACTTGCTCGGCAAGTAGCCGTAGGCGTAGCCGAGCGCCGCGATCCAGACGGGGCCCTCGCGGGTCATCGTGTTGATCAGCGTCTCGTCGTCGAAGCCGCCCTTGTTCAGGCCCGACGAGTAGGCGTGCGTGAAAAGCTCCTCGATCCAGCGGTCGCTCACCGGGCCCATGTTCGCGCACACGGCCATCTCCGCAAGGTCGCGCTCACGGGCGCCCATGTTACCGCCGGAGAGCTCGCGGCGAAGCCAGTCGAAGCCGAAGACCTGCACCATGTAGGTGTCGATCAGCGCGCGCACGTCCTCGGGCGTCTCGATCGATGGGTCCTTCTGGTGCAGGAAGTCCGCAAGCGCCTGGTCCGTGCCGAGGTACTCCCAGATCGCGTCGTAGGCCTTGCAGGCCGGCACGAGCACCTGCCCGCGCTCCCAGTTCCCGTCCACGAGCAGCCGCCCGGCGCGCGTGTAGTGGTCATCGACCTGCTGCCAGCGCATGTTCATGCCCGGGTAGACGTAGGCGATGCGGGCGAGAAGCAGCCCCACGCGGTGCGCGGCGTCACCGTCACCGAAGAGCAGGTGCTGGAGCGAAAGTCGCCTGAGTTCGCCACCGAGACTCTGCCAGAGCTGGTGGTGGTTGTAGGAGGCGATCCAGCCGGCGTAGTCTTCGCGGGCGGCGTCGGGCTTGAGCGGGAAGCCCCAGCCGTCGTCGGGGTGGTCGCCGGAGGTGAAGTCACCGTTCGCCCAGTCATTCGTCGGGAACGACCGCTCGCACTCGGGACACTTCAGCTTCCACGGCGTGCCGGTGGTGGCTTTCCACGGATAGAAGCCGGAGTGCTTGAAGATGACCTCGCCGCAGTAGGGGCAGGGCCAGTTCGAGTAACACTGCCGAGGTACGCTCCATGAGGGCAGCGCCTCGAAGATCTCCTCGTCGCTCATCGGGTCGTAGCGCGTAGCGCGCTTGATGCCATCGGCCAGCCCGGGGTTTGCGTCGAGGTTCTGCTGCGCGATCGCGAGCATCTCGTCGGTGTAGTACGACCTGCCGCGCTTGTGCTCATCGGGCTGGATGCCCGGCACTTCCTGCACCCAGTGCTCGATGTCCTCGCGGTAGCTGCGCACGGTCAGCGGGACGCGCATCTCGCCGCCGCCCGCGGGCCGCAGCACGATCTCGCCCGTCAGGCCACGCTCGGCGCGGAAGTACAAGCGCGTGCGGCCGGTCGGGTGGCCGGGCTTGGTGCGGTCGAGGAGCATCACGCCCTCGGGCGCGCTCACCTCGACCTGCGTAGCCGGGTCAAGCGCCGCCTCCACCCAGAACGCCTGCTCCATCACCGGCACCGGCCCGGGGCCGATGGTGGGCGCTTCGGAGGGCACGTAGGGGTTCGGCAGGTCGGCGGCCTGAGCGGCCGTCACGGCAATCACCGCCAGCAAGCAGACCGTGGCACGGATCATCGCGAGGCTCCTTTTGCGTGGGACAGCAATGCGCCGAACCCCGCGCGGTCCGCGACCGTGCAGTACCGCGTCGCGGGTGCGTTGGAGGGGCCGCACGAGCCCGGCGAGCGTAGCGAGGCGGGCGAGGTCGGCCCACGGTCGGTTCGCGTCCGCACACTGGGCCGACCTCGCTTCGGCTCCTTCGTCGCCGCAGCTCGTGCGGCCCCTCCGTACGGCGAACGGCTCGCGACCTTGCCCCCTACGCCGCCCCGATCGAGCGCAGGTACTCCATGCAGTCGACGACGGCCTGGTGGCGCCCTGCGGCGTCGAGGTCGCGCATCAGCGGACCCTCAAGCTCCAGCGTGAGCGGCCCATCGAAGCCGGCCTTCTCCAGCGTGGCGAAGATGCGCTCGAACTGCACGACGCCCTTGCCGAGCACCGGGAACTGCGCGGACTTGAAGCCGCCATCGGTGTCCTTGAGGTGCACGCTGACGACGTAGTCGAGCACGCGCTCAAGCTCATCAGCGCTGTCGAGGTTCTCGTTGTAGTAGAAGATATTCGCAGTGTCGAAGTTCACCCGCAGGTTCGGGTGATCGACCGCGTTCATCGTGGCGAGCATCCCCTCGGCGTTCTCGCAGTAGGGCGGGTGGGTCTCCAGCGAGATCACGACCGCGCGCTCGGCGGCCTCCTCGGCGAGGTCGCGCAGCATATCCGCGGCGCGTGCGTGATCGTCCTCGCCCGACGCACTCGTGAAGAGGATCGGGATGCTCAGCTCCGCCATCGCATCGAGCACGCCCAGGTACGCGGCCAGCGAGGTGTCATCGTTGAGCTTGATGCCACCGGCGACGGTCATCGGCTCGATACCCGCGTCGCGCAGTGCACCGACGGCCTCGGCAAGCTCCGCGGCCGGCCGGGCGCTGACCTCAAAGCCACTCACGGGACTGCCGGGCATGAGATCGACGGCGTTCTGCCAGCCGAGGTAGACGGGCTCACGGACCGAGAAGTTGCTGAAAGGCATGGTTGGTGGCTCCTTGGGGGGGCATCAGTTGTCAGCAGCGTCTGCGGTGCGGGCGCCCCGCACGCGCGGCGAAATGTGCGCGCGAAGACGTGCGCACCACGGTTCAGCGACTGAACTCGCCCACCACGGACGCGGTGCGCAGATCTTCTGGCAGGCGATCGGGATCGAGGCGGCTGCTCGCGTACGAGTCGTTGCCCATGGACCTTAGCGCTTCGTCCGGTCCATCGACATCTCATGCGCGAGCTGATCGAGCATCGCGGCGGTCGCAAGCTGCGAGTTGACCATCGCGAACATCAGCACCTGATCGACGGTCTCGAGCTTCTCGGCGGCCTGGCGGAGTGCGTTCTTGGAGTGCTCCACGTGGAAGTCATACTGCTTCTTCATGATGAGTCTCTCCCCGGAGAGGGAATTTCGTCATTGCAGCGCACGTAGATTGACCGCATGGACCGCGAAGACCTTCGCCGGCCGGCGCTGTCGTTGTCCGTCGTCATCCGTCGTTCGAGGTAGTGCATGCGGCTCTCGCTCTCCGAGTCGATCAGGTGGAAGTTCGGGCCGGTGTCCTGCACGGCCGTGAGAAGCCGGACAGGCACATGCACAAACCCAAATTCGGGCTTTCAACGCAGCCCGCGCGCAGACCTGCCGAGGCAGGTCTGCGCGCGGGCCCGTGGAAGGCATTCCCGACGCCGAGAGTTCGACGCGGAGGTGGTCCGGATGCGCGTCCTGCCGATCCTCGCCTGCCTGCTTGCGGCACTTCCCCTCAGCGCTGCGACGCAGGACCTCGTGATCGATGACTTCGAGTACCCGACCGTGGAAGCCATGCAGGCGGCCTGGGCGACCGCGGAGATCGCCGAGCCCGCCGGCATGTTCGAGCGCGATGGCGGCACCGCGCTGATGATGAACGCCGACTTCACCAACGAGGCCTCGCGGCGCTCCGTCTACGACCACGCGGTAGACCTCGACCTCAGCCGCTGGGGCCGCTTCAGCTTCGACATGTACGTCGATCAGCCGGGCCTCTTCGGCAGCTTCACGATCTACTTCCACTCCGGCGACGGCTGGTACGGGGCCGGGGCGGGGATCGGCCGCCAGGGCTGGAATACCATCGAGCTGTCGCGCGCCGACTTCAAGGCCGAGGACTCGCCCGGGGGCTGGGACACGATCGACACGATCCGTCTCGCGGCCTGGCGCGGCTCGGCCGACAAGGGCTTCATGGCCATCGATAACCTGACGGCACATCGCGAGCCCTACGCGATCGTGGTTGGCACGAACACGATCAGCAAGGGCGGTGGCGAGGCGAAGAGCGTGCAGTCCGTCGCTGCGACCCTCGCGGGCCTCCTGTCGGAGGCAGGCATCAAGACTTCCTCAATCGGCGATGAGGACGTGGAGCAGGGCGCGCTGGCCGACTACGAGTTCGCGTTCTTCCCGTACAACCCGGACATGAGCCCCGAAGAGGTGGCGGCGATCCGCGAGTACGTCGATGGCGGCGGGCATGTGATGGCCTTCTACTCACTCCGCGAAGGCCTCGGCGAGGTGCTCGGCGTGAACGCCACCGGCTGGCAGGCGGCGGCGTACGAGGGCCAGCTCAGCGAAATCCGCTTCGTGGACGCCGAGGAGTTCGAGGGCCTGCCCGATGCGGCCATGCAACGCTCGTGGAACCTGACCGTCGCCGAGCCCGCGGAGGGCGCGCGCGTCGTCGCATGGTGGCACGATGCCGATGGCAACGCTACCGATCTGCCCGCCTTCATCGCATCGGACGCGGGGCTGTGGATGTCGCACATCCTCACCGCCACCGGGCGCGCGGCGAAGCAGCGGATGCTGGTCGCGATGCTCGGGCGCTACGTGCCGGAGGTCTGGCCGGAGGTAGCCCGGCGCGCGCTCGACGGCCCTGACCAGGTCGGGCACATCGAGGGCATCGACGAGGCGGTCGCGTGGATCGATGCGCATGAGGCGGGCGCGCCCGAGCCCGCGGCCGTCGAGGGGGCGCTGGACGAGCACCGCACGATGCTCGCGGACGCGCGCGCGGCGTTCGGAGACGAGCAATTCTCACTTGCCACCGACACCGCCGCGCAGGCGTGGCAGAAGTTGCAGGACGCCTTCCTGCTGGCCCAGACGCCGCGCGATGCCGAGTTCCGCGCGTGGTGGAACCACTCAGGCACCGGCGCCTTCGGCACGTGGGAGGAGTCGATGCAGCACCTGGAGGACAACGGCTTCAACGCCATCGTCCCGAACATGCTCTGGGGCGGCGTGGCGCTGTATGAGAGCGACTATCTGCCCGAGGCCGCGGTGGTTGCCGAGCGGGGCGATCAGATCGCCGAGTGCGTCGCCGCCGCGAAGCGCCACGGGATCGAGGTCCACGTCTGGAAGGTCAACTGGAACCTCGGCAGGGCGCCGGCGGACTTCGTCCAGCAGCTTCGCGAGGAGGGGCGGCTGCAGCAGGGCCTGCAGGGCGAGGAGATCCTGTGGCTCTGCCCGTCGAACCCCGTGAACCAGGAGTTGGAGCTCAACACGATGGTCGAGGTCGCGCGCAAGTATGACGTGGACGGCGTGCACTTCGACTACATCCGCTACCCCGGCGGCAGCGGCTGCTACTGCGCAGGCTGCCACGAGCGTTTCGAGGCCGCCACGGGCGTGACCGTCGCGAACTGGCCGGAGGACCTGCGCTCGCCCGAGCTCAAGGACCTCTGGACGCAGTGGCGCTGCGACAACATCTCGCGTCTGGTCGAGGCGACCGCGCGCGAGGTCCGCGCGATCAAGCCGCACTGCAAGATCTCCGCGGCGGTCTTCGGCGCCTACCCGGCCAGCCGCGAGGGCGTCGGCCAGGACTGGGTCCACTGGACCCAGCAGGGCTGGCTCGACTTCGTCTGCCCGATGGACTACATCACCGAGGACGCGAGCTTCGCCGCGACGGTCGCGCGGCAGATGGAGCAGGTGGGCGGGCGCGTCCCGCTCTACCCCGGCATCGGCGCGTGGCGCCTCGGCACGGCCGACCGCGTGGCGGGGCAGGTGCAGATCGCCCGCCAGCTCGGCTCCGACGGCTTCATCCTGTTCAACTACGCAGCCGACGAAGCCGCGAGCATCGCTCCCGGACTCGGTGAGGCGCTGCTGGCCGAGGACGCGACCATGCCGCACGACGCTCCGCACTTCGAGTTCGAGCTAACCGGCGAGTTCACGCGCGAGAAGACCTACGGGCTGCACGTGCAGCCCGGCGCGACCGTGAATGCGACGGTCGCAAGGGTGCAGAAGGTGGAGGGCCGGCACTTCGGCAAGGAGCTGTCCTACATCGTGCTGCAGGACGCAAACGGGCGGACGGTGCAGCAGCTCGACCAGGCCCCGTACCTTGGAGACGACCCGGTACAGGTAGAAGTGACGCTGCCCGGGGAGGGCCTGTTCCGGCTGGCGGTCGTCGGCGAGTACAACACCGGCGACGGCCCCACGCGCAAGTTCGTCACCCGCAGCCTGCCAATCGTGGCGGGCGACATCACGCCGGAGGTGGCGGAGCTGCTGTGAGCCGCCGCAGCTCCGGGCGTTCGCTGTAAGTCGTCAGCCGTTGTCGCAGTGGCCCTCGCGCCCCCGCGAGGGGGCCGTTGCTGTTGCGCTTGCCGGACGATTCCCCGGCGGGGCGCCGGGGCCACAACGCAAACGACTGACGGCTCAATCCACCGAGTATCGTTCCAGCAACTCGCGCAGGTTCTCGCCAAGCATCTTGCGCTTGTCCGCCTCGGGGATCGGGGCGTACATGATCGGCCCGAGGCCCCAGGCAATCGGCAGGTCCGTCAGGTCCGAGGCGAACAGGATGCGATCCGCGCCGTAGAGCTCGACGAACTGCTCGACCTTGCGCCATGTGTGGAACGGGCAGGTCGAGATGAAGAGGTTGCCCAGACGGCGGGTGACGCCCGCGTAGCTCGCGTTCGCGTGGCCGGTGATGAAGCAGGCGCGCGGGTAGCTGATGCACAGCCGCTCGATCTGTTGCGCCGAGCCCCAGTCGTGGTTCAGTACGAAGAGATCGCGCTCGTGGCAGAACTCGACCGCCACGTCCACCAGCGGCCCCTCGGTCGGGTAGCCCTGGTATACGTTGATGAGCTTGACGCCGCGCAGGCCCATCGCGTGCCCGCGCTCCATCTCCGCCCGCAGCGCCGCCTCCCCGTGGTTGAGGTTCACCAGCGTCAGGCCGGTGAAACGGTCCGGGTAGCGCCGCACGGCGTCCGCGACGTAGTCATTTGACCACGTCTCATCGCCCATTATGCCGTCGAGCCCGAAGACGACGCAGCGGTCCATGCCGCAGCGGTCCATCTCCGCGAGCATGCCCTCGATGGGCAGGTGATTCACGTGGTTCGGGCTCGCCTCGCCGAGGTGCCCGTGGCAGTCCATGAAGCCCTCGCCCGAGATGTCCTCGCGCTCGCGGGCTTTGCGGTGCAGCTCATCGACCGGTTCGGGGAAGCTCACGCTCTCGGCGACCGAGGTGACGTTGGCGTTCCACGCCAGCAGTTCGCGCAGGTTGCCGCCGGCGATCTTTGCCAGCTCCTCCTCGGCGATCGCTCGCGCAGGTTGCCGCCGGCGATCTTTGCCAGCTCCTCCTCGGCGATCGCGGCCCAGTCGAGCTGCATCTTCACCGCGGCCGGGTCGCGCGCGGGCAGTCCGGCGCTGAAGAGCAGCCGCTCGGCGCCCCAGTGCTTGCAGACGAACTCGATCATCCCCGCGCGCCACAGCGGCGAGATGTCCAGCCGCAGGTTCGGCGCGGCGTCGAGGGCCGCGTAGGCGGTGCGCTGGTGGGTCATGTTGCGCGGCTCGGTGGCGACGACCGGCAGCTCGGGGAAGTCGTGGCAGATGCGCAAGATCGCGTCCCAGTCCATGATGTCGCCCTTGCCGCGCTCGCGCGAGCGGTCGGGCGAGATGAACAGCGGCACGCCCGCGGCGGCAAGCTCGGAGAGCAGGTCATCGATCGCCCACGATGCCAGGCTGATGTCCATCAGTCCGTGGAAGAGGAAGAGCGCGCCGACGCCCTCCTCGCGCATCCGGGCGACCAGCTCACCGGGCGGCGGGAGCTCGCGCGAGGCGGTCATCAGCCCGCACCACGCCGGGTGCAGGCGCGGGTGCCCGCTCTGCGGCCCGCGAACTGTCGCGAGCACCCGCTCATTCCCTGCGACCGGGCTCGACTCCATCGCGAGCGAGTCCACGACGAGCGCCTCGTGGACGCCCGCGTGATCCATCACCGCGAGGATCGCCTCGGGCGTCTCAGGCAGACCGGCGGTTGCGCGGACACTGCGACCGAGCACACAGAACGCGTCGAAGTAGCGGACCGGCGTCATTTCAGGTGCAACCTCCCCGCGGGTTCGCGGCGCCTACTGCTCGCCCTTCACGATCCTCGGCGTGATGAAGATGAGCAGCTCCGCGCGGTCCTCGTGAGGCGTGTGCGTGAAGGCGGCGCCGATGTAGGGAATGTCTCTCAGGATCGGGATGCGCTGCTGCACGCCGATCGTGCCCTCGTCGCGGATGAGGCCGCCGATGATGATCGTATCACCCGCGCGGACGGTGACCGAGGTGCGCAGATGGCGCCCCTCCAGGTTGAACTGCTCCGGCAGATCCTGGCTGGTGTTGTCGAGCACGTCTACCAGGTCCAGAGCGAAGCTCCAATTGTCGGTCGAGATCGAACCGCCGATGTCCACGCGCGTCCCGAGGCCGAAGTCATCGTCGAATTCGCCGAATAGGTCGTGGACCACGGCGCCCACCGCGCCGGTCGCCTGCTGGCCGAAGACGCTGGTGTCCGCGCTCGCGATCGCGCCGACGTCAACGAGATACTTCGTGTCCTGACGCACATCGATGCTGGCCACGCTGCCACCGAGGCTCAGGATCGTCGGCGCGCTGAGGATATTCGTGCTCTGATTCCGGGCGGCCGTCAGGCGCAGCAGCTCCTCGAAGTCGGTGTCGGCCCAGTTGATCCCGAAGGACCAGTCGCGGCCCGGGCCGCCGTAGTTCGCGCCGATGATGTCGACGCTCTGGTTGTCCTCAAGGTCGAAGGTCCAGCCTGTCGTGACGAAGTCGGTCCGGGAGAGGTCGGTGTCCACGCCGAGCCCGCGCATGAACTGCTGATCGACCGTCAGGAAGCGGCTCTCGATGAACACCTGCGAGCCACGACGACCCGCCGGGGCGAGCCACAGCTCGGTCGGGACATCAATGCCGGCGAGTCGCTCAGCCTCTGGCTGCAGCCCCAGGCCGCCGAGTTCCGACTGCCGCGGGAAGGCCAGCAGGCCCTCGCCGAAGTAGTGCCCATCCGCCCACGCGACGCCCGACATGCCGCCCGCGCCCGCCATGTCATCCGTGTCGTGCTTCGCCGCGGGCATGCGGTAGAGCATCCCGAGTGCGGCCGGGTTCAGCCCGCCCGTCGTGTGTGCCGCGGGCAGCGCGACGCCGGTTCCGGCGCGCGCCATCTCGACCGCCGAGAGCCCGGCCTCCGGTGAGGCCAACTGCGCCCACGCCCCCGTGGTCAGTGCGACTGCCACCACAACCGCAACGATGAACGCCATCCGCCGAACCATCACGATCCCTCCTCGGCTTCCAAGCGACCACGCTCAATCCTCAGTCGGACTGTTGACAACGCCTGCATTCGCCGCCGGGCGCGTCTCGCCCTCCTGAATCAGTCGGCGCGGTACCAGTAGTCCGAGGCGACCGCTGGTTCCAGCAGCGCGTCGAGCTCCGCGACGACGTCAGGATTGTCGGCGGCGACATCCGTCAGCTCGTCCGGGTCGGTCGCGGTCTCGTAGAGCTCGTACTCGGGCTCGTCCGCGTAGAGCCGCGCGATGACCTCCCACAGACCGGAGAGCTCCAGGCCGTGGGTGGGGTAGTCCCGCCCCAGCGGCGCGCGCCTGCGCAGTCGCCAGCGCTCCGTGCGTGCCGAGACTTCCATGGACTTCCACAGGTCGTCGCGGTCGAGCAGATACATGCCGGTGGAGACCACGTGATCGCGGTGCGCGTCGGCCTCGCCTCGGATCAGCGGCAGGAGGCTGCGCCCATGCATCTCCACCTGGGGCTCGACGCCCAGCAGGTCGAGGATCGTGGCTGGAAGGTCGGTGTGCGTGGCGAGATCGCCGCGGACGCGCTCGGCGACCGGGACGCCCGCGGGGGGCTTGATGATGAGCGGGATGCGCGTGCAGGCGTCGAGCGCCTCCACGTGCGCGAAGTGCGTGAGGTGGTCGGCCATCGTCTCACCGTGATCGGCGGTGAGGATGACGCAGGTGTCATCCCAGCGACCCGCGGCTTCGAGCGCGTCGAAGACTCGGCCGAGGTACTCGTCGAAGTAGCGGATCTCGCCATCGTAGGCGTCGATCATCCCGCGCGCGTCGGCGAGCCGGTCGCCCTGCCCGTCGTGGTAGGCGCCATCCGCCCAGGTGGAGCTCTCCAGCGCATCGAGCGTGCCCCAGGTCGGCACGTACTGGCGCCCGTCGGGCGTCACGCGAAGCTGCTCCGAACCGTCATCGGTGAAGGGCCGCAGGTACTCGTCGGGCTGATTGTAGGGCCGGTGCGGGTCCCAGTAGTGCGCCCAGAGGAAGAACGGATCGGGCTGGCGGCTCAGGACCGGCAGCAGGACCTCGTTCATGCGCTCAGCGATCAGCCGCGTGACGAAGCTCTCCGGGTTCGGGTTGATGTACTCCGCGAAGCCGCGCACGAACCAGCTCGGGTGGCAGGCGAACTGCATGAGGTTGTCCACCGCGGTGGTGTGCACGCCGCCCTGTGAGAGGGCCTCCGCCAGCGTGGGCGTGCGATCGGAGAGCTTGCCGCTGGGCGTATCGGGCACGCAGTGGAGCGTGGCGACCGCGCCGGTCTCGAAGGGCGTGAGGCCGGTCATCATGCTGGTGAACGATGGCAGCGTGTGCGCGCATTGGCCGATGAAGCGGTCAAAGCGCACGCCCTCACGCGCGAGCGCCGCGAGGTTCGGCGAGGTCTCGCGCCAGTAGCCGTACGCGCTCATGTGATCCGCGCGCAGCGTGTCGGCGGTGATCAGCAGGACGTTCATGTCCGGTCGCCTCCCGGCTCAGTGCGTTTCGTTGCTGCCATTCCCCCGTCACGGGCGCTCTCACCCGTGAGCCGTCTGGTGCGATCCCCCGGGCCCTGACGAGCCTATCCCTGAGCTTCCATTTCCGCGATGTGTGCGCGGGCCCGGGCCAGTTCGTCCGGGTCGAGGCGGGCCGAAATCACATCCGGTGGCACGAGATGGTTCCACCCACTTGCCCACTCGCTGCGCGTCATTCGAGACGCCGGGTGGTCCCAGGGCACCTGACCTGCGAGTTGCCGGCGCAGGATGACATCGTAGGAAACCAACCCCAAACGAGGGCTCCACGCCGCCACGATGGGCCCCGTGGGCGAGCCCTTGCTGAACAGCCACGTGCCTGCGGTCCAATCGAACATCTCCACCAATGACGAGAGGCGGGCGGCATCGGTGCCCTCCGCCTCAGCCGCAGCCGCGGCGACCCGCTGCGCCTGCTCCTCAGGAGAGGGGTGCGCAGGCCGTGGCTTCTCCGCATCCGCGATCTCATTCAGAACAGAGGTGAAGCCGCCCTCCCGCAGATTCGCCGGGTCCGCGGGCAGGCGTTCGCCCTCGACCGTTCGGTATGCCTCACCTGTCTCGGGGTCGTAGTAGGTGTGCCAACCCCATTCCGTCTCTTCCTCATTCGTGAAAACACGATTGTCCAGCATCCACTCTCGCCACTTGTAGCACGGCTCCAGGTACGCCGTGTCCCCGGTCAGGCGGTAGGCCAGCATCAGCATCCTGGGAATGCTGTGCGTGCCTTCGGAAAGTGAGATCGCCGGTGGTTCGAAATGCCGCGCCGGGATCGGATTGTTGTCCTCGTCATACTGCTGCGCCCAGCCTTTGGCCTCCTTGTCTATGAACGCGGACCTGATCCAATCCGCGGCACGAAGGAAGGCTGCGAGGTACTCGACCTCGCCTGTCATGCGGTAGGCGGCGAGCATGATCATCATCTGGTCTTGCGTAGCGTCGTCGTTGAGTTCGCCCGCGTTCTTGTACTGGCTCTGAGCGGCCTCACCGATGTTCTCTTCGAGGTCCCAGTGATGCGACCACGAGCCACTCGGATTCTGCGTCCTCAACATGAACGCAAGTCCGCGCTCCGCCGCCTCCTGGTACTCTTCATTCCCGGTGATCTTGTTGAGCAGCATCAGCAGCAGTGTGGGATGCGCCTGCACGTGATCCTGAAGCGCCGCCGTGCCAGGGGAGATTCTTGTGAAGGTGTCGCTTTCGGGATCATGGATGCCACCGTAGGGCCAGCATCCGCGCGGATCCTGCAGACGAATGAGCGTGGCGGCTGTGCGCTCGGCAGCATCGAGGTAGCGCGTCTCCCCCAGAGCCGAATAGCCGATCAGCAGTTGCATGGCGCAGGCCGCGCTGTTGCCGTCCTTGGAGCCGTTGAAGTAGTTGTGAGTGTAGGGGATGACAACCTTCGTGGACAGAAACCACATTCCGCTGGGCCAGGCTCCACTGAAGGTCCAACCGCCATGCTTCTCCTGCAGGCGGACGACGTTATCGAGGTGACCGCGAACGACCTTCTCGTACACGCTCCCAACGGGATCTTCGAGGCAGATCGCCTGTATCTCTCCCGTCTGGGGCCGGGCCATGGCAGGCGTGGGATCGGGCGGCGTCAGGCCTGCATCGGGGGAATCGCCCGGCGTTCGCGTGTCCACGACAAGATCGTCGATGTCGCCATCAAAGCCGATGGCTTCGTTGTAGCGCGTGGAGGGCGGCGTACCCAGTAGCAGGCATAGCCAGGGAGCAGGGCGGTAGTCGACTGCGCTGCTCTCCACCGTGTCACCAACCCCCAGCCACGCCTTGCGCGCGGCCCGATCCCAGCCCACGCGGATCGAGACCCAGCCGTCGATTGGCAGTTCCCCGACAGGCACGCGGGCCACGATCTGGTCGGGTTCGGCGATGTCGAAGCCGCTCTCCGCCGAACGGAACTCCGGGTTCAGCCGCCGGTCGTGGAACTGGTAGGCCCCGAGCACAAGTGAGTTATCGCTGTCCTTGTAGAGAAGCAG
This sequence comes from Candidatus Zipacnadia bacterium, assembly GCA_029821635.1. Taxonomy (GTDB): domain Bacteria; phylum Armatimonadota; class Zipacnadia; order Zipacnadales; family UBA5352; genus UBA5352. The sequence continues at coordinate 12,973 of JALGSW010000136.1, read as the reverse complement.
CCCGGTGCCGTTGTCCGTTGTGATGGACAGGCACTCGCCGACCTGGGGCACGAGCCCCATCAGCCAGGTACGTTGCCCATCCGCCCACGTGCGTTTGCCCGAACAGCGCAACAGCATGCCCACCGTGCCCCTTTCGGCGGGCAGGTTGACGCCATCAAAGACCATCGCCGACCTTTTCGGAACGGGACGCCCTTCGTGGCCCCGGAAATGCGCGACGTTGCCGCGCTCGGCGCCTCCGGGCTCGACCGTCACGTAGCCGCTCGCCGAGAAGGGGTTGGCCGCGCCCTCACTCGCATGGAGCCCCTCCTCGAACGCGCAGTAAAGCTTCACGTCAGACGGTAGCGATGCCGGAGCGGCAAATGCACTCAGATGAGTCATCACGACGACTGCGGCAAACAGGGGAAGCCGGTTCGGTTTCATCGGTTGTCCAGTCTCCCTTCCTGACAGAGCCATGCTGGCATACCATTCTGACCGCGACGTCACGGCAGACTTCACGGGACGCGAGCCGTTGCGGCCTACCCGAGCACCTCTTCGACCGCGCTGTTGATCCCGTCCGCGATCCTCTCGGCATCCTCGTCGGTCCAGTTCTCGCTCACACCCATGTGCATCGAGCGGGAGAGGTAGTCGAGCGTGTTCGGGCACATCTCCGGCCCGTACTCGGGCAGCGTGCCCTCGTAGTAGGGGCAGGTGAACGGGCAGCCCTCCTCGGTCACTGTCTTCTGCTCGAGGATGTGCTCCCAGAAGTTGAAGACGTGCCAGTCGCGCACCGTCTGATCGAAGCGCCCGCCTGCGCCCACGCCATGCTCGCGCATCGCGGCCATGATCGCCAGCGCAGTCTCGGCGTCCGGCCCGAACATCACCAGCGCGGTCGAGGCGTCGCCATCGGGGTCGGGCTGGCGGCGCAGCGAGAAGCCGTCGCGTTCGACGATGCGGTCGCGAACCTTCCTCTTCGCGGCCTGCAGGCTTGACACGTAGCCAGGCAGCTTGCGGATCTGCGCCAGCGCCACCCCGCCGGACATCTCGCTCATGCGGTAGTTCTCGCCGCAGAACAGTTCGCCCTCGCGGCGCTCGGCGGCGTAGCGATCCGGCCGCCAGCAGGCGGCGGTGTCATGCCAGCTCTGCGCGCGCATGTTCAGGTAGTCGTCGGCGGTGGTGACGAAGCCGCCCTCACCGGACTGGGCGACCTTGTAGAAGTCGAAGCTGAAGCAGCCGAGGTCGCCGATGGTGCCGAGCTTCGCGCCGCCGAAGGACCCGCCGCAGGCCTGCGCGACGTCCTCGATGACCATCAGGTCGTGCTCCTGCGCGATCTGCATGATGCGGTCCATCTGCGCCGGGTTGCCCTTCATGTGCACCACGACGATCGCGCGCGTCTGCGGGGTGAGCCTGCGCTCGACGTCGTCCGGGTCGAGATTGAGCGAATCGTCGACCTCGCATATGACCGGGATCGCGCGCGAGGCGACGATGATCGACGCCGAGGCGAAGAACGTGTAGCCGGGCACGATCACCTCATCACCGGGCCCGATCCCCGCCGCGACGGCCGCGGACATCAGCGCGGACGTCCCGGAGTTGACCGCCAGCGCGTGCGGCGTGCCGATCGTCTCCTCAAACAGCCGCTCGGCCTGCCAGACCTTCCCGTGGCCGTCGTTCGGGCCGTAGTAGCGGAACAGGTGCGGCGGCGGAACGTCCTCGCTCTGCAGGATCGCCAGGATCTTCTCCTGCGCGTCCTCCGAGTAGCCCCACAGATCGACGATCTCCATCAGCTCTTCGCGTCCGGCCTTCATCGGTGGCACCTCCGGCGACGGAGCGGCTTTAACAGGATTCGGCGCGGAGCGCCGACAGGATGGGACGGCGACGGCACAGGATACGGCAAACGCATGGACTGGGACGACATGGTCGTCATCCGTTGTTGCGCACACGCTTCCCGAGCAGTATAGTACACGCGCTTCTGCGCCGAATGCAATAAACGAATCGTGCGGTTCGTATACGAGGAGTGCGATGGCTGAGAGCAGGCTGCTATGCGCGGTCGAGGCGGAACTGCTGCTGCACCCGGAACGCTGGACGCCGGTTTTCGGCGACGGCTGCCCGGGCGCGGTGCAGGACGAGCACCACGCGCGCTGGCTGCAGGAGCGACCGCACTCACACGCGCATCCGGAGATCCTCGTGATCGTCGCCGGGAAGGGCCCCCATGCGCACGGTGAGGCGATCTACCCCTGCCACCCGGGCCGCGCGTTCTTCTTCGCGCCCTTTGATGCGCACGACGCCGAGCCCGCACCGCACCTTCCCGACGCCCGCCAGCTCTGGTTCGCGCTGCACGGCAGCCGGGCCACCGCGCGGATGATCGAGATCGCCCGCGGGCGCTGGCGGCGCGACTGGGCGCTGGTGCTGCCCGCGAGCCAGGACGCGGTCTCGCAGTGGCGGCGCGCCCTCGAGACGGACGCATCCGAGCTCAGCCGCCTGCGGCTGATGGCGGTCGCGCAACTTCTCGTCGCGACGCTGCTCGAAGCCGGCGACGGCGCCGCGCGCGAGGATGACGGCGGCGACTTCCAGCAGGCGGTGGTGACCGCGATCTGCGATCACATCGAGGAAACCGCCGGCCGCGGGGACGATCTGGCGAGCCTCGCGCGCCTCGCCGGCTACAGCAAGTACCACTTCGCCCGGCTCTTCAAGCGAGAGACCGGGGTGACGGTGCTGCAGTACATCGACACCTGCCGCCTCACCCGCACGCGCGAGCTGCTCGCCGCCGGCCGCACCTACGCCCAGACCGCCGATGCGCTCGGCTTCTCCTCGCCGCAATCGTTCTCGCGCTGGTATCAGCAGAGGAAGTGAGTGCGCACGCCCCCCGGGCGCGATCAGCGCGGCCTGAGCAGGACCGCGAGGTTCTCGCCCTGCCCGAGCGCGCAGCGCAGTCGCCACTGCAGCCTCGCGAGCGCCGCGCGCGGGCCGCTCAGGCCCGCGCGGGCGATGTTGCTCTCGATGACCCACGGGCTGCCGTAGACGCACAGCGCCGCGACCTGCAGGCCCGCGCAGTCGGCCGCAGCCTGCAGCGTCTGCGGCGTGAAGTGATGCAGGTGGCGGGGCAGCTCGAGCGCGGTCCAGCCTGCCCCGAAGCGCCGCAGGCTCCACGCGGCCGCGTTCGGCACCTCCACGTAGACGGCTCCGCCGGGGCGGACGAGGCGCGCGGTCTCGCGCAGAGCCGTCACCGGATCGGGCGTGTGCTCCAGCAGGTGCATCAGGGAGATCAGATCGAAGCTCGCGTCGGCCAGCGGCAGCGCGCCCGCGTCGCCGACGATGGCGGAGAAGCCCGCCTCCTGCGCGGCGGCAATCCCCTGAGGGGAGAAGTCCACGCCGAACGCGTCCCAGCCAAGCTCCGCGGCGAACTGCAGGTGCTGACCGGCGCCGCAGCCGATGTCGAGGAAGCGCGCGCCCGCCCACGGTGCGGGCAGCGTCCAGGCGACACGGGCGCTTCTGAGCGCGCCGACGAGCCCGCGCACTACGCGGAAGCGCAGGCGATCCGCCTCCGCCCTCTCCGGCGGTGGCAGCATCCCCAGCACTCGCCACAGGCGCACCTTCAGTCGATGGTTGAGCGGCTGCGCGCCCGCGAAGCTGTAAGCGAAGTAGTCATCGGGGTAGTAGACGCCCAGCGCCTCCGGGCGTGGCCGCGGGTTGACGAAGAGCATCCCGCACGCATCGCAGCGCTCGATCTCGAAGCGCTCGTCCGGGCGCTCCGGGCAGGCGGCGTCGAGGTGAGGCGCGCTATCCGCCGCGCCGCACAGTGGGCAGGACACCCGAATCATCCGCGAACCGTTGACGCCCATCGTCACTCGCGCGCCCAGATCTCAACCTCCGGGAGGATGAGGCGCTGGCCCTCCTCGCGCGCAGCGATCTCCAGGCGAAGCTGCTGCACCGCCGGAGCATCGTCCGCCAGCGGAATCACGACCTCCGGGAAGTCTCGCCTGTAGTCAACCACGCGGCCCGCAACGCTACCGAGCTCCTGCCAGTCGCCATCGACCAGCCCCGTCACGCGCACGCCCGGGAGCGAGCCGTTCATCAGCAGCCACACCCGGTCGAGCGGGAACGCCGCGCCGAGGTCGAACTCGATCGTGATCGGGTCGGCCGTCTTCCAACCGACCGCGAACTTCCGCAGGTGCGCATCGTAGTCCTCATCGTTGTGCGCGAGCGCCGAGCGCCGGTCCACGAGGTCACCATCGGCGAACGCGATCCCCTGCTCGCCGCCCTCGTCCCTGCCCCAGTCCGGCGGGTACGAGTACGAGTAGCTGCCATCGGTCTCCAGGTTGGCCATCGGGATGGCCTCGTTGGTGTCCCAGACGAGGTAGTTGCCGGTCACGCAGCGTCCCTGCGGCGCCTCAACCGCCTCGCCCTCAACCGGCGGCAGCGTGAAGCGCCAGATCGGCAGGTCGGTCTGCTCGCCCACGGACGCATGGACCGCCGTCCACCAGCCGACCCACTCCGAGCCCAGCGCGCGCTGGCTCATCGGCTCGAAGCCGAAGTACCACACCTCGCCCGCGCCGACGCTGCGCGCGGCCGCAGCGACGGAGCCATCCTCGTACGCCAGCAGCGCCCGGTCACCGTCTGCAAGCTGCAACCGCGCAGCGTCGCCGAAGACGGGCAGCCGTCCCGCCACCGCAATCGGGCAGCCCTCGGCGACGGTCACGGCCTCGGCGGCGCCCGCCTCGCCGATGGCCGGGAAGAGCCGCTCGCGCAGACCGTCCATGCGCGAGCCATCGAGGTGCCAGGTGAAGGCCTGCGGATCGGTGACGATCAGCCGCCCGCCCTCCGCCACCCACGCGGCCACCGCCTCGGCCACCTCGCGCCGCTGATACTCGGCCTCCGGCAGATAGATCGTGGAGTAGTCGGACAGGTCGATCTCGCCGCGGCCGATCTGGTTGTCACTGATGACGGTGAACCAGCCGCCGGCGTAGGGCCCCATGAGCTGGAACATCCAGCGGTACGGGTCGTCGCCCTGACGCCCGCCGAGGAACTCCGCCATGTACGCATCGTTGGAGAACAGGATCGCCGCATCGCTCTCGGGGTAGACCGGCCGGTTCATCGTGCTGGCGGTGTCGAGCAGGCCCATCACGGTGCGATGGCGCGGCCACGAGCCGAAGCGGTCCAGCTCCATGTTGTGCTGCGTGCGCCGGCCGGACGTATCCGGCATATACAGGTGGAAGCCCTCGCCGCCGCCGCGGTAGACCTGGCTCATCAGCTCCCGCACCTCGTCGGGGCGGAAGCTGTTGGCGTAGTTCTCCACGTGCGTGCAGGGCATCGTCGCCACGCCGGACAGGTCGCGGACCGTCTTCGTGATCCACGCCACATCCTGCTCCTGCGGCCCGCGCGGATAGGTCTGATGGGTAACGACATCGCACCAGCGCCCGTAGCCGGAGTAGTCGAAGGGCTGGATCTGCGAGATCGGGTCGGGCCCGACCACCACGAGGTCCTCGTCGATGGCCTTGATAGTTTCGTAGATGCGCTGCTGGAAATCCACGAAGCGGTCGTTGTACCAGCGCCGGTAAGCGATCCAGCGGAACGGATTGCGGTCCTCGAGCGACTCGGGGATGCCGAACTGCCCGTAGCCGAACTCCTCGCGGACCTCGCGATCGACCTGCTCCATGAACGGGTAGGGGTCGCCGTCGTAGTGCAGTTTCAGGCCGAGGGTGAGCTGGTGATCCTGGAACTCATCGGCGGTCGAGGTCCCCCAGACGTACTCGCGCCACTCGCGCACGTAGTCGCCCAGCCGCTGCAGGTAGACCTCCTGGTTCGCGTAGTCGATCACGTAGGCGTAGTTGTTGTCACCGCGCGGAGTCGTCTCGGTCCCGGCACGCTGGCTGCCCATCGCGATGATCTTCACGCCGAGCTCCTCGGCGAAGCGCCGCGTCTCGAACGGGTCGCGCCCCAGCAGCGTGCCGCCGTCGAGGTAGTAGAGGTTGTGCTCGGCGGCGAGTTCATACGCGCCCCGCACCGTCCACGGCTGCGCATGCTTGAGGACCACCGGCGCGATGGAACTCCCGTTGAGGTCGTGCGCCCAGTAGATGACGCCCTGGGCGGCCATGCCCGGCCCCTCGTCGCCGAGCAGCTCCTCGAACACCGGCCTCTCTGTCACCCAGACCTTAGGGAACTCCGTCTGCACCACCGGGATCGTGGCCTCGTAGAGTGCCGCGCCGCCATCTGTCACCGTGAAGGCGACCGTCTCCCCCGCCTCGCCGGTGACCACGTAGGGCAGCTCGAGCGTCTCGCCCGCGGCTGCGCTGGCGCTGTCGGCGAAGCTCTCGCCGCCGGCCGCGCGCACGGCAACCGACGCGGTCAGCGGCACGTCGGCCATCTCCGCGACGAAGGTGTTCGACTGATCGGCGTTGCCCGCGCGCGCCACCATCCCGCGGCTGGTCACGCGCAGGCCGTCCTCGTGCGGGAAGAGCATGTCGCCGAAGGCCTTCGGCTGCAGAAACGCGCCCTGCACGCCCGCCCACGAGGAGTACTCGCCCGCGCTCGGCCGACCACGGTTGACGTTCAGGCCCCAAACTTCGCCCGCTCGGGGCTTCACGCCGAAGGTGCTCCAGTCGATGGCGGCCTCGATGACCCAGTGGTCGTCGCCATGCTTCCACGCCACGTCGATCTCCGGCTCGATGTCGATGGCCGTCTTCGCGGCGCCCCGCACCACGTTGAACTGCCCCACCGTAGCGCCCACCGCGGTGATCCCCAGGTGCATGAAGGTGCGGTCGTCATTGTGCGGGTCCACGAACAGCTCGATCAGGTCGTCCTGCCAGACGCGCTTGGCCTCCGCCTCGACGGCGTCGGTCTTCAGCAGGTCCATGCGCGGCTCCTCGGCGCGGACGGCGAGGTAGAGCGCGTTCTCGTCCCAGGTGATCTGAGCGCGCGTCTGTGCCTGCGCCGGGGCGCTGCCGCGGTTGAGCAAGAAGCTCTGCAGGACCGGCTTGCCCTCCCAGGCCGCGTCGTCGAGCACGCCGTCGAGCTCGGGCGCGGTGTCGGTGCGCATCATGGCGAACGCAGGCGGCCCGCCCGCCTCAGCGGGCTCGACGGCCGTGGCCGAGGCGATGTCGTAGAGGAACCAGGTGTCCGCTGAGGGGTAGAGGTCGTTGGTCCACTCGTTCGGTCCCTCAAGAGCGTCGCGGACGCTCATCTTCACCTGCACGCCGATCGTGCTGCCCTGGATGTTCAGCGGCTCGCGCGGCACGCGGACCTCGATCTCGCGCCCTCGTACCAGAGGTAGGTCTGGGGCTTCTCGCCGGAGAGATCGACCACGTAGGTGTGGTTGAAGCCGCCATCCTTGAGGGAGATCTGCGTGGTCATGTAGTCCGGCTGCGCGTCGCCGTTGACGTCGAGGACTATGTAACGCCGGTTCCCCCAGTAGCCCTGCTGGAACTCCGCCTGCGTCTCATCGGCAAAGGGCCGCGGGCGCGCGAAGCGGATGCGGAAGTACAGGAAGGTGTCATCGTGCGCGACCCAGAGGGCCTCGACGGCGCCGAAGGGCGTCCGGACTGCCGCGAGCGCCGCCTCGGGCATCTCGTAGGCGACCCCGCCCGTCCAGTCGGCCATGTTGCCGTCGATCTCGATGGCGCGGGCGCAGCCTGAATGCGCGAACACGAGCATGGCCGCGATGGCGGCGCTGAGTGCATAGCGGTGCATGATGGGAGTCTCCCTTGCGAGACAGTGCGGCTGCTGGCGAGCGTCCGCCCATTTCGCCGGAACGAGGCGGCTGCCCTGCATGAGGCCCTGGTGGGGCGGCGGAGATGCGTGGAATCGCGGCCGCCTCCGGGTCGTCACTTGCCGCGAACGCGAACGATGGAGTGGGAGGCCGGTGGCGATGGCAATAACGCGATCTCTCTGGCTCAGTGTGGTGGTGCTGGCCGTGGGTGCAGTAACAGAGTGTGGCTGCCAGGGAGGCGCTTCGGCGGCCCCGGCACTGCCTGGTGGATTGGCGGTCGGCAGCATCGTGGATACCGCGCAGACAAGGTGCTACAGCGCTGCCGGCGTGATGAGCGCCCCCGCGCCAGGGCAGACGTTCTACGGTCAGGACGCGCAGTTCGACGGTCTGCAGCCCGCCTACCGCGACAACGGTGATGGCACCGTGAGCGACCTCAACACCGGGATGATGTGGCAACAGGACCCCGGCGACAAGGTGACCTTCGCCCAGGCCGTCGCGGGCGCGGATGGCTTCAGCCTCGCGGGCTTCACCGACTGGCGCCTGCCCACGATCAAGGAGCTCTACTCGCTCACGCGCTTCGACGGCGTCACCGGGATGAGCTCGGCGGGCTCAACGCCCTACATTGACACCGACTACTTCGTCTTCTGCTACGGGGACGAGACCGGCGAGCGGTTCATCGACTCGCAATACGTCTCCAGCACGCAGTACGTCTCGACCACGATGGGCGGCAACCCGACGGTCTTCGGCGTGAACTTCGCCGACGGCCGCATCAAGGGCTATCCGGAGAGCGATCCGCGCGGCGGGCAGAAGCTCTTCTACTGCATGCACGTGCGCGGCCCGAGTGGCTACGGGGTCAACGAATTCGTAGACAACGGCGACGGAACGGTCACCGACGCCGCCACTGGCCTGATGTGGCAGCAGGCCGACAGCGGCGAGGGGCTCAACTGGCAGGAGGCGCTCGACTACGCGGAGCGGTTGACACTCGCCGGGCACTCCGACTGGCGCCTGCCCAACGCCAAGGAGCTGCAGAGCATCGTGGACTACGCGCGCTCGCCCGACACTACCGGCTCGGCGGCGATCGACCCGATCCTCGACTGCACGCGCATCACCAACGAGGCAGGCCAGGCCGACTTCGGCTACTACTGGAGCGGCACCACGCACGTTGATGGGCCGCGCAACTGGGGAGCATGCTACGTGTCATTCGGCCGCGCGATGGGCTACATGCGGGGCACGTGGATGGACGTGCATGGGGCCGGCGCGCAGCGTAGCGACCCCAAGAGCGGCGACCCCGCCGACTACCCGTACGGCTTCGGCCCGCAGGGCGACGCGCGGCGGGTCTACAACATGGTGCGCTGCGTGCGGGAAGCGGACTGACGCGTGCAGCCTCTCAGAGGAAGAACTCCTCGCAGGCGCTCACGATGCCCTCGGCCAGCAGGTCGAGGGCATCGGCGCTGAACTCGCGCGTACGGCCCTCGCGCGGGTCGAAGTAGCTGCAGGTGCTCAGCTCGAGGCAGAACCCGACCGCCCCCAGCTCCTGCTGGAGCCAGTCGCTCGCGCGCAGACGGTTCTGCCCGAGCCCCCAGCCGTCGGAGCGACGCAGCCCTGCGTGCCGCTCCAGCAGGTCGCGCCAGTGCTCGATCGCGTCGAGGCCGGTCGCCGCGACCTCGCCGTCGGCCGGGTGCATGAGCACGTGGTTGCGGAAGATCCCGCCGGCGTGGATGTCGATCCCCAGCTCAAGCTGCAGCCCCTCGGCGCACAGCCCGTTGATGTGATCGATCACCGCGCGGGTCTCCGGCTGCAGGTCCACGATCCAGTGACGGTTCAGGTTGCGCTGCGCGGCGTTGAGGCCGTTGCCGCCGTAGTACGCGCAATCCACGTTCACCGTCGGGATGAAGACGAAGCTCGCGGCGGAAAGCAGTTCGCGGCGCTCGAGCAGCGCCCGGATCATCGGCTCGATGACGCGCCCGCCCATGATCTCCAGCGGCGAGTGCTGGCCGCAGATGATCGCGACGCCGCGGGGTCCCTCGCCGATGCGGATGGAGTGCAGCGCCCGGCCCTCCACGGAGGCCCCGATCTCGCGGACAGCCACGCCCGGCATCTGCCCGGCCCACGCGAGGAGCGCCTCGCGCTCGGGATCGCCGAAGGGTGGCGAGCTGGCGAGCCAGCCGCCCGCGATCTCGCTCGCGTCGAACTCGGCCGCGAACTCCCCGCCCTGCCGATCCAGCCACACGCGCAGCGGCGCGACGCGGCGCCAATGCTCGCGGTCCGGGCTGGCGAAGAACGTCGGGGTCATGTTCGCCCCGCCCACGTGCATCGTCCGCACTATGAGGCGCTCGGGCATGGGCGCGCCCCGCTCAACGCGCAGGAACACCCAGTACGATGAGCTGCGCATGAACTCGGGCTGCGTGAAGACCTCGACCGCGCGGTCGTCGATCCAGCGCGGCTCGAAGCTGCTGCCACCGGGCACCAGTGGCAGCAGGTCGCGGGCAGGCTTCCCACCACCGAGGGCAATGCTATCGGCTTCGAAGCAGTTGAAGACCTCCACCTCCCCCGGCCCGAGAGCAACCGTGAGGCGCTCGGGAGCGGGAGCGAGGTCGGGAGCTGGCCACGCGAGCTCCTCGCCGATGCGCGAGAGCGGGCTGTCAGCCGGCCCGGCGAGCAGTCGCACCGATGAGGCACGCGATGCTTCGGCGGCGTAGTCGGTGTCACGCAACACCCAGGCGGCGTTGCAGATGGCCACGCCAAGGCGCACCCCGCGCGAACCGCAAGCGACATGCGCGGGCACGTACGACTCCACCTCGGGGGCATCGGGGAGGTCGCTCTCGAAGCGCAGATAGCCGTGCTCGGTCAGCAGCAGGCGCCAGGCATCACACTCGAGCAGCACGCGCGGCGCGTCCCCGAAGAGCACGTCGGTCGGGGCATCGAGCGTCACCCACGCGCACAGCTCCGGGTAGAACGCCTCGGGGAGGGCGATGGTGGCAGGCGTCGAGCCGATGCTCGCGCGCGCCAGCAGCAGGTCATCGATGGAGCGAATGCCTCGGAAGGGACGGTAGCCATCGGTCATGGTGTGCGCTCCCTACAGCTCAACGGGCGCCCCCATGCGGTCGGACTCGAACGCCGCGTCGATGACCTCCAGCGTCCGCACAGCGTCCTCGCCTGAGATCGACGGCTCGCGGCTCTCACGGATCGCGTCCGCGAACTCCGTGAACTCCGCCGCCCATGAGCGCACATACTTGAAGCCGCTCAGACGCGCACTCGCATCGGCCGGATAGCTTGGATGGTGCGCGTCGCCGGGCACGGCGATGCGCGTCGCGTTCGCGTACTGCGGGATCGCCCGGCTCTCCACGTAGACCTCGTCGCGCTCCCACTCCGCGCGCAGCCGCCCGGCGGTGCCCACCACGTCGCACCAGCCGTAGCGCCCGCCCATGCGCTGGGAGGTCAGGAGCTGCCCGAGCGCCCCGCCCGCGAAGCGGATCGCGATCGACACGTCCGTCTCAACGCTCCCGTCCGCCGCCCAGTTGATCTGCGCGAAGACCGACTCCACCGGCGCGCCGGCCATCCACAGCAGGAAGTCCAGCGCGTGTGAGCCGACGTAGTAGAGCGGGCCGCCGCCGCGCGTGCGGTCGGCCAGCCAGCCGCTCATCGCGCCGATGAGCTGACCGCTCATCACGTGCGTGACCTCGCCGATCGCGCCCTCCTCGAGCAGCCGCCGCATCTCCTGCCGCTCGGGCAAGAAGCGCAGCGTGTAGCCGCACATCAGGCGCACGTCGGCACTGTGCGCGGCGGTGACAAGCTCGCGCCCGTCCGCCGCCGTCAGCGCCATCGGCTTCTCCACGAGCGCGTGCTTGCCCGCGCGGACAGCGTCCAGCGCGGCGGGCTGCAGGTGATCGTGCGAAGTGGCGACGATCACGGCCTCGATGTCGGCCTCGTCGAGCATCTCCGCGGCATTGCCGAACGAGTCCGCGTAGCCGAACTGCGCGGCGAAGGCCTCCGCGCGCGCGGCGTCGATGTCCGCGCAGGCGACGAGCTCCGCCCGACCACTGATGGCGGCGGCCTCGGAGAGATAGCCGCCCTGTCCCCCGCATCCGATCAGGCCCAGCTTGATGGCGTCAGGCATGGTGGTCTCCTTGAGTGGCAAGTAGCGGAGACGACTGGCCGTCAGTCGTTCCCTTTCCACTTTTCACTCTACACTGTTCCCTTCGCCCCCGAGCATCCCCGCGATCAGCCGCAGCCAGACGCTGAACTCGCCCGCCGCGTCGATACGCGTAAGCAGCGACTCGCTGCCGCCGACGGTCCACGTCCCCTCCGGGGACTGCGTCTCCAGCAGGTGCTCGCCGAAGCTCAGCGCGGCGTCGCGGGCGCGCTCATCACCGGTGACGACCCAGTGGGTGGCCGCGGCGAGGCTGCTCTTGCCCGAACCCGTGTGCGTGAAGCGGTCGTCGGCGCAGCGCAGGTGCAGCTCGAAGAAGTCGTTCGCGCGGTCGAGCCAGTGCGCCTCGCCGGTCGCCTGGTGCAACGAGTTGCACAGCAGCCACGGCAGGCCGATCTCCCAGTAGGGCTGCTGCGGCGCGGTCATGTCGATGAACATCGCGGCCGGATCGACCTGCGCCGTCGCGAGCGTCCCGTCGAACGCCGTGCGGTAGTAGTAGCGCCCCTCGTCGGGCTGATCGAGCAGCGTCAGGCACCACTCGCCGGCGCTCTCAGCGGCGTCCACGCGCCCAAACAGCAGCGCCGCCACCCCCGCCCATGCGGTCGGGAGGCAGCGCAGCCACTGCTCGCCCGCGAAGTGCGGGAAGCCGCCGCAGTCGGCCTGCTGCGCGAGGATGAATCCCATCACGGGGTGCGAGACGTCGAGCCGCCCGAGCCGGTGGCAGCCGTGGAAGAGCCACGCGAGCTTGTACACGTCCCCGTGGTAGCCCCTAAGCGAGCCGTTGGGGAGCAGCGTGTTCTCGCGGACCCAGGTGAGCAGCCGGTTCGCCTCGGGGAGGCGTCCGGCGAGCCCCCACGAGAAGGTCTGCTTGTGGTAGGCGTCGGGGATCGCCGGGTCCCAGATGAAGCAGCCATCGGGCTGCTGGTGCTGAAGCTGGAACTCGACCGCCCTGTCGGCGGCCGCGCGGAACTGCTGCAAGCGCTGGTTCACGAGGGCTTCCCTCCCGGGGTCCGGGAACGGTGATGAAAGCTGACGGGCTGGAAGCCCGTCCGCTATAGGACGGAGAGTCAAGGGCTTGGTGTGAAGAATTGTTGGCCGCTGGTGTGGGCGGCCGGTTCTCGATTGTGCCGGGCCCGACAGTCCGC
>JALGSW010000010.1 GCA_029821635.1 Candidatus Zipacnadia bacterium | reverse complement strand
CCTCGCGCCGTTCGAGCAGCGCCCGGACATGCTCCTGCGCCTCGAACACTTCGCGGCGATCAGCATCGACTGGCGGCCCAAGCCCGTGCGCATCGCGGAGATCGCGCGCGAGCTGAACATCGGCGTGGACGCCCTCGCGTTCATCGACGACTCGCCCTTCGAGCGCGCGGGAGTGCGTGAGGCGCTGCCCGAGGTGACGGTGCCCGAGCTGCCCGCGGACGTGTCGCGCTGGGTCGAGCACCTCGCCGACCTGCACCTCTCCGACGCGCTCGCACTCACCGAAGAGGACCGGCGGCGCGCGTCGATGTACGCCGAAGACCGCAGCCGGCAGGACCTTGCACAGAGCGCCGGCGACATGCAGGCGTTCCTGCGCGGGCTGGAGGGCCTCGCGACGCTGAGCCTGGACGAGCCCGCGCTGACCGCTCGCACCGCCCAACTGTGCGCGCGCACGAATCAGTTCAACCTCAGCGCCCGCCGCCACTCGGAGGGGCGGATCGCGGAGCTGATCGGCGATCCGGCCGCGCGCGTGCTTCAGATGCGCGCGTCCGACCGCTTCGGCGACCTCGGCGTGGTGGGGATCGCGATCGTGATCGCGGATGGCGACACCGCGCGCCTCGACACCTTCCTGATGAGCTGCCGCGCCCTCGGGAGGGGCTTCGAGGACGCGCTGCTCGCCGAAGCGTGGCAGGTCGCCACGGAGGAGCTTGGCGCCACGCGCATCGAGGCGCAGTGGCTCGACAACGGCCGCAACGCGCAGGTGCGTGAGTTCCTGCAGCGCATCGGCGCGCGCGAGGAGGCCGCCGCTGAGGGCGAAGCCATGTACGTCCTCGACGGGCCGGTCGAGTGGCCGGAGCACGTCCGTCGCACTGGGGGCTGAGGGGACCGCACGCAGCACAGGGGTACAGGAGGCCGCACGTTGATCGACCTGATCAGGGAAGTCTATCCGCTCAACCGCTCGCTGGTGTCCGACGACTACGACCGCGCGCTCGAGCTCGTCGGAGAGCGCGTCGCGATGACAGTGCACGAGTACCCGTCCGGCTCGGAGTGCTGGACGTGGCGCATCCCGCAGAAGTGGACGGTCAACGAGGCGTGGGTCGAGGCCGACGGGGAGCGGATCATCGACGTCGCCGACCACCCGCTGCACCTGTGGACGGGATCGCTGCCGGTAGACGACGTCGTCTCGCGCGAAGAGCTGATCGAGCACCTCGCGTGGAATGAGGACCACCCGCGCGCAATCCCCTACCGCTTCAACTTCTACGAGCTCAAGTGGGGTTTCTCGCTCTCCTACGACCAGCTCCGCACGCTTGACGCAGACGAGTACCGCGTTCACATCGACACGGAGTACTCCGACGGAACGCTGAAGGTCGGCGAGGCGACGGTGCCGGGGCGATCCGACGAGGTCATCGTGCTCATGGCGCACCTCGACCACCCAGGCCAGGCGAACGATGGTCTCTCCGGCGTCGCAGTCGGCGCGGAGCTGATCAACTGGCTGCGCGAGCGCGACAATCATTACACGTACACGCTGCTGGTGCTGCCCGAGACGATCGGGTCGATCGCCTACTTCAGCCACAACATGGACCTGATCCCCCGCTGCAGGGCGGGCATCTTCCTCGAGATGCTGGGCAACGACAACCAGTTCGCCTTCCAGCACTCACGCCAACATGATGACTTCATCGACCACGCGGCGCGGCAGACGCTGGTCGATCACTATGGCGAGGGGAACTTCACCGAGGGCGCATTCCGCAAGGTCGTCGGCAACGACGAGATGGTCCTCAACGGGCCGGGCGTGAACGTGCCCACCGTCTCGATCTCTCGCTGGCCCTACTGGCAGTACCACACGCACTTCGACAACATGGACATGATCTCGCAGGAGTGCCTCGAGGAATCGCTGGATGTCATCAAAGACATCGTCGGCATCCTCGAGCGCGACTTCGTGCCGCGCCGCAAGTTCACCGGCCCGATCTTCCTCTCCGGCTACGGCCTGTGGGTGGACTACCGCGTGAACTTCGCCCTCAACCGCGCCATCGAGCAGGTCATGCTCTCGCTGGAGGGCGATCAGAGCATCCTCGACATCGCGCGCAGGACCAACGTGACCTACGATGACATCTACGACTTCGTCCGGCGCGTGATCGACCTTGACCTCGCCGAGGAGATCGGCCGAGGCGCAGATCTGCATCGCAAGTAACTCGGCCGACCAGGAGGCCCACCCATGCGCACAGTCACCATCGCGGTCGCGCTGATCGTGCTGGCCACGAACGCATTCGCGCTCACTATCGCCCGAGATGGAGCGCCGGTCGCAGCGATCGTCGTCGGGCCCGACGCCAACGTCGCCGAACAGCACGCCGCCGCGGAGCTTGCGGACTACCTCGGGCAGATCGCGGGCTGCGAGTTCACGGTCGCGGGGGCCGCGGACGGTCCGGCGATCTACGTCGGCCCGAGCGACGCCGCGCGCGCCGCCGGCATTGATGCGGACGCGCTCGCTGACGAGCAGTGGATCGTGCGCAGCGCCGGCGAGGACCTGCTCGTGGTCGGCGGCAGGCCGCGTGGCACGCTCTACGCGGCCTATCACCTGCTGGAGGATCAGCTCGGTGTTCACTGGTGGAGCCCGTGGGCCGAGAGCGTTCCGAGTTCACCCACCATCGAGCTTGCCGATCTCGACGTGCGCGGTAAGCCGGTGCTGCAGTACCGCGATATCTACCGCATCTACGGCCTCGACGAGGGCCGCTTCGCCGCGCGCAATCGCCTCAACCGCATGGGCGACCCACCCATCCACGCGCGCTACGGCGGCGGCATGAACTACGGGCCGCCCTACCACGTGCACACGTTCTACCTCTACTTCCGGCCCGCGCAGCACTTCGCCGACCACCCCGACTGGTACTCGCTCATCGGCGACGAGCGGATGGCCGACCACCATCAGCTCTGCCTCACCAACGAGGAGCTGCGCCAGGCGTTCCTGCAGAAGCTGCGCGACTACATCGAGCAGACGCGCGCGCAGGCCGCCGAGACCGGCGCACCCGCGCCGCGCGTCTACAGCGTGTCGCAGAATGACTGGGGCGGGCAGTGCCAGTGCGACGCCTGCCAGGCCATCGCCCAGCGCGAGGGCTCCGAGGCCGGCCCGCTGCTCGACTTCGTGAACTTCATGGCCGACGGTATCGCCGAGGACTACCCGGACGTCTACATCAGCACGCTCGCGTATCAGTACACGCAGGCGCCGCCGAAGACGGTCAAGCCGCGCGACAACGTCATCATCCGCCTGTGCGACACCACCAGCAACTTCACCGAGCCGATCACCGCGGAGACGAACCAGCCGTTCCGCGACTTCCTGCTGTCGTGGGCGGAGATCGCGCCGAACCTGCGCATCTGGGACTACGCGGTCACCTATGCGCAGCCGCGCGGCCTGCCCAAGCCCACCGTGCACACCTACGGGCCCGACTTCCGTTTCTACTCCGAGAACAGCGTCGAAGGCGTCTTCACCGAGCTGGAGTATCCGGTGATCTCGGACATTCGCGATCTCAAGGTCTGGATGATGTGCAAGCTCCTCGAGGACCCGTACGCCGACTATGACGCGCTGCTCGCGACCTTCACCGACGGCTTCTACGGAGCCGCCGGGCCACTGGTGCGCGGGTACCTCGCGACGCTCCAGGCGGCCGCGGTCGAACGCCCCAGTCACATCAGCATGGGCGCGTCGCTGCAGGCGGTCGGGAGCTACCTCACGCTCGACGTGGTTACTTCGTCGCAGGCGATCTTCGACCGCGCTGAGGCGGCGGTTGCGGACGACGCCGAGCTGCTCCAGCGCGTCCGCCACGCGCGCATGTCGCTCGACCGCGCGACCGTGATGCTCTGGCGGCAACTCACCACGCAGTGGGTGCAGCTTGGCAATGAGCCGGGGACGCTTCCGCTCGACCGCGACGCCATCGCGGATCGCTACGCCGCCGCCTGGACCGCGGAGGCGCAGCGGCGACTGTCCGAGAGCGGACGGGCTGCTTCGCTGGACGAACTGCAGTCGGAGCTGACGCGTTACACGGCGCTGCCGGATTACATCGCGCCGCCGGAGAAGTTCGCGGACCTGCCGCGCGAGCGCGTGCACGATTTCACCGCCGACATGACGCGTAACTGGCGCAACATCGTGCAGGTCGTGCTTGATGAGGACGCCGAGAGCGGGGTCGCGGACAGGCTGGAGTTCCCGATCACGGTGGACGCCGACAAGCACCCGGTCGAGCGCTACGCGCTGCCGATGCCGTGGGGGCTCTACGACACGCGCAACAAGCAGAGCCGCGGCAGCGCCACAATCAAGCCAGAAGACGTGCCGGGACCGGGCTACCACTGGTACAACATGGGCTCGTTCGAGATCGGCTCCGGCTACTACCTCTACTTCTTCTGGAGTTGGATCATCCAGCTTGACGTGGATGCAGCCTGGGACAACGAGCGCCCGGATCAGAAGTTCGACATCTGGGGGCGCATCAAGTTCGAGGGCCCGGCCTTCCCGCACGGCGACGAGGCCGACGTGAACGCAATCAACATCGAGCGCGTGGTGTTCGTGGAGCCGGAGGAGTAGGAACGCCGAACGACACCTCACCCCCCCCCGGCCCCCCTCTCCCTGGAAACCGCCAGCGCGAGGTAGCGAGTGGGCCAGCAAGCAGTGGTGGCGGTTTCAAGCGGGAGAGGGGGGAGAACGGCGCTGCGCTCCGGCCGCAGCGCCGACGCCGTTGCTGTCGTCGTCGTCATCGCCGTTGCCTTACACCCCCTCTCCCGCTTGAAATCGCGGTACCAGTGGACTTCGCCCCGTTCAGTCACGGCGCGATTTCCAGGGAGAGGGGGCCGGGGGGTGAGGTAGTCGTTCCTCCATGCCGCTCACCCCAGATACTCCTCCGCGTACCGCTTCGCCAGCTCGATGACCTGCTCGACGCGGTCGGGGGCGTTGGCGATCGTGCCATCGACGAAGGTGACCGTCGGCCACTGATCGATGCGCAGCTCGGGCATCTGCCACGTGTGTGTGCCCATCTCGTGCACGCCGGTTGAGCCGCGCGAGGGGTCGCCGGTGTTCAGGTGATGCCAGCGCCGGTTGTACTTCGCGAAGACCTCGTTGAAGCGCTCGGGCGCGAAGGTGTGGCTCACCGGGAAGATCGCGCCCAGCGGCGAATACCAGTGCTCGCCGGTCACGAGCATCTCCGGGAAGCGCTCCTTCAGCCGATCGCGCAGGCGCATCATGCCCTCGAAGACCGGGTGGTTGGGGTCGTTGGTCCACGAGCCGGAGGTGTCGTAGAAGGTCGAGTCCACGCCGAACTGCTCGATGATGCGCGCGGATTCCTCGAAGAGCCTGTTCCCCCAGCCGGGCGCGCCGGGGTTCAACCACGCGTGCCAGCCGGGGTCGTGCGCGCGGGAGACGTCCCAGTCGGGCTTGTTGCCTTGCAGCACGTGGCCGCCCGCGGACTTCAAGTGCGACGTCTCGCCCCACTGCTCGAAGTTCTCCAGCCCCTTGTTCGCGGAGTTGCAGCCGAACATCGGGCAGACGCGCGCGCCCAACTCATGCGCGCCATCGACGAGCCGCCGGAAACCCTCGTCGCCGCCAAGGCGCTCGTGCGGGCGGTAGTGCCCGTACTGCCAGTAGTAGCGCCCCTCCCAGCCCGGCAGGAAGGCGAAGACGCGCCGCCCCTCGATCCGCTCGCAGACCCAGCGCAGGATGTCGAGCGCGTCGGCGTAGGTGTTGAAGACGTAGCCGCTCCAGTGCATCATGTGAATCGCGGCGCAGAAGCTCAGCTCGCGCGCCCAGTCGGGCACGTCCGGCCGCGTCTCCCACGGCTGCAGCCCGAAGACGCGCTCTGCATGGGCCGCCTGCGCATGGACGACGGTGCGCGGGTCGTCGCAGTGGCCGATCTCCCACGCGGGAGCGACCGTCGCGTTGGTCATCTCGTGGCCCGCGTCCTCGTGGATCAGCTCGACGGTCACGCTGCCATCGCCAGCGCGGTAGACGGCGATGCGCTTGTCGCGCACGCGGTCATCGAGCGAGCGGAAGTAACGCCAGCCGCCGTCGGGGTCCTGCAGGAACGCGATCGGCACCGGAATCCCGCCGCGCGGCCAGCCGAGGATCACGCCCGCATCGGGGATATCGTGCTCGTCCATGCGCGAGCCGATGATACGGCCACCGAGCAGGTCGCTGACGATCAGCTTCGTGCAGCGGATCTTCTTCTCGTGGCGGGCGCTGATGGTGAGGCGCAGGGAGCTCGCGTCGCCCTCGGACGCGATCGCGACCTCTCCCCCGCTGCGCTCCTGCCCGCCGGCCCAGCGCAGGCCGTCGGCGAAGATCGCGCCGTTCTCGACGCGCGTGCGCTCCGGGTCGAGGCCGTAGGTGTTCTCGAAGGTGATGAGCTGCGCGCCGACCCGCCAGCCGCCGAGGTCGTAGGACGGATCGCCAAAGTCGAAGCTGAACTGCTGCATGGTAACGCCTCCCCGCGTCTGCGGTCGCTGTCGTTCCTCCACCCTCTCCCGCTTGCGTCATGTCGTCTATGACGCCAGGGAGAGGGGGGACCGAGGGGGGTGAGGCGCCGTCCGCCTACCCGCCCACCGCCGCCTGCATGTTCACGATCGCCTCCGCGAGCGCATCGCGCGCCGCCGCGACGGCCGTCACGTCCAACGTGTAGGGCTCATCGTTCGCGCCACGCACCGCCGACCAATGCTCGACCAGCGCCAGCGCGCCCGCCACCGCATCGCGCCCGAGCTTCGCGGCAGCAGGCTTGCCCGCCGCCTCCAGCCGCGCAGCGAGGTCGTCGGCCATGCGCATGTACTCGTAGTCCTCGAGGCCCTCGCGGAACAGCTCCCAGCGGACCGAGTCGATCGGCCCGTGCTCGTCCGCCGAGCGCGGCGGGTAGAGCAGCACGCCCGAGGAGCCGGCGGGCGCGGTCCACGGGTCCTCCATCGCGTTGCGCCAGCAGACCGAGCCCCACCACGAGTAGGTCCCGTCCACGTCATACTTGCGCAGCATCCACGGCCAGAGCCGCACGCGAATCGGCCGGTGGTCGGGGTGGTTGACCCCATTGTTGTAGACCATGATCTCATCGCCGTCGGCGCGGGCCAGCTCGATCTGCCCGAAGACGCCCTCCCACGCGTCGGTGTGCAGCACCCAGACGTTCGTGACGTCCAGCAGGTCCGGGTGTGGCGCGCTGACCGTCTGCGCGACCAGCAGCTCCGGCTCGATCTCCAGCAGCAGTTCGGCGACCGCGCGGATGCCGTTGACCGTGCGCTGATCGCTCAGGCGCGGCTCGTCGATGAAGCGCACGGTGGGCTTCATCAGCACCCCCGCATCGCGCATCTGCCCAACCAGCTTCGTCACGAAGTCGCGGAAGGGCGTCACGAACTCGGGGTTGAGCTGCGTCAGCTCCTCGTTCGCGAAGATCGGGAGGCCCTGCCACGAGGCGTCGGGCGGCATCACATGTTCGCCCCGATGGCTGATCCACAGGATCGGCATGTCTACACGATCATTGCCTAGCTCATCGCGCAGGTAGGTCAACTCGCCGATGTACTCGCTCGCATCGACCTCGGCGGCGTCGCCCTGCACCGCGACGTTCACCCGCACGCCCGGCGCGCATCGGCTCCCGTGCGCGAAGAGGTCCGCGTAGTAGCGGCGCAGCACGTCCTGCGGATCGCCGCTCTCGCGCGGGAGCACGAGGTTCGTGCGCAACTGCGAGCGCACATCAAGCGAGGGCCGCAATGGCATCTCGAAATCCCGCACCAGCAGCGTCAGTGGCACACTCGCCAGGGCCTCGCCGCCGGCGCGAAGGGTCAGCTCGCCCGCGTAGTCACCGGGCTGCTGATCGCGCGGGACCTGCAGCGTGAACCAGAAGCCCTGGTTGGCCCCCGCGGCGATGTCCACCGGAAGCTGCTCAGTCAGCGGATCGGGGTTCAGGCCCTTGTGCCCGAACGGGCCCATCGGCTGCTGGATGTCCACGTACTCGACGCGCCGACAGATCAGCGCGCTCGCCGGGATCGTCGCCGGGCCGGTGAGGTCGGTCCAGGCGAAATCAACCGCCTGCGTGGCGTCCTCGGGCGTCACCGCAAGCTGGAACGATTCGTACTCACCGCGCGCCGCGGAGAGCGCCACCGCATCGGCGGTCGCGGTCGGCAGCTCGCGCTCGGGCAGGATCTTGCGGTTCACATCGTCGGTCCAGAGGGCCCCGCCGTCGAACTGCGCGAGCACGCGCGCGGTGTCCTCGACCTCGCGCTGCGGCTTCGACTCCACCACGACGTCGTCGAGCCAGAGCATCGCGCCGGGCTCCTTGCTGACGAGCTTGATGAGCAGCGAGATCTGATCGACGCCCGCGGGGGGGATGAAGTTGCCGGCATCGGCGAGCACCCAGCCGCGATCGTCCGCGCCGCCGATCCACACACCATCGACGAACGCGCCCCGGCTGTCCTGCGGGATTGTGACGATCGGCTGGTAGAGCAGGACCGTCTGCTCGCGCGCGTCAACGGGGTAGCGCACATAGACGACCGCGCGGCTCGGGCCGGCCTCCGCGCGGTAGTGGAAGCGCACGCTGCACAGCGACTCGGGCTCCACCGGCACGGTCACGTTCCAGCCGCTGTTGAGGCCCTGCATGCCGAGGCTGCGCTCGCCGCTGTAGGCGTGCTCGTCGGCCCACCAGCCGCGCGAGTTCTCCTGGTCCCACGCGTAGTATCCCCAGTCGGCGGGCTGGTCGCCGGCGCCGTCCTCGATGCTGGCGTTGGGCACGAGGCCCTCGACGCCCACGTCCTGAGCGCCGGCGGTGCAACCCGCGAGCAACAGGCCGATCAGCATGATGACTACGGACATGGCGTTCCTGCGCATGACCGGTCGACTCCTTCTCAGGTGACTACTCAACGCGCGACTTCCGGCGCCGCGCCTGCATCCGGCCGCACCTCAAAGCGCAACTCCGACTGCAGCACCAACGCCCAGAAGCCGCCGCCCTCCAGCGCGCGCGCCTCGCCGAGGTTCGCGTGGAAGGTCTCCTCCGTCAGGTTCAGGCCCACGTGGTAGCTGCCCGCAGGCAGGCGCACCTGCCCGATATTGGGGCGATCCGACTCCCACTCCCCGAACAGGCCGATCTGCTGCCTGGTGTTCGCCGCCGAGGGCGGGTAGACATCCGCAGGACGCTCGACAGTGTACCAGCGCGGCGGCGAGTCGTTGGGGCCGCGCTCGCGCTGGCCGACGCGCCAGAGCACGTGGAGGCTGCTGTCGAGCGCGAAGGGGTGCTGCGCGTCGCCCTGCGCGTCGGTCACGAACCAGTCGAAGAGCAGGTAGCCGCTTACTGTGTGCCCATCGTCGACGTGCGAGGCGAGGTCGGCGTCCGCGACGTTCCAGTCGCAGTCCTCGCACCACCAGCGGCCCATGTGCCCGAGCTGCCACGATGACCAGCGACGCGCGTCGCCGGCGTTCTCGGCCTCGGTCGCGCCCGCGATCGGCTCCAGCCCCACCAGCTTGAGCTGATACGCCATCGAGGGCTTGAGGCCGATCGCGCTCACGATGCCCTGCAGCATCTCCGCGGCGGGCTCGTAGCGCACCTCCACGCGATGGCGGGCGCTGTCGGCGTAGTCGAAGGCTTCGCGGAAGTCGTCTCGGTATGCCACGTCGGCGACGTCCCGCCAGCGTTCCTGCTCCGGCGGCTCCACCGGCAACGCGTGCATCGTTGTCTCGCTCAGTTCGCTCACCGTCACCCTCGCCTCATTCGTGGGCGTGTCAGCCGCGTCTCGTGGCAGCAGCGCCGCGCAGCCGATGCACGCCACGACCGGCATCAGCAGTGCGATGGTCCAGGGCGCGAAGCTGCGGCTGGCTCTGCGCGTCATCGGCCCTCACAGTTCCTCTCGCGCGGCGAATGGACCTTGCATTGTTGGCCGTTTGTGGGGCAGGCTTCCAGCCTGCCGCCGTTGCCGTGGCCATGGACACCCGTACGTGAAAGCGCGCGAGTCGCCAACGCGACTCGCACGCGTATGCGCCCTCGGATGCGAGACTCACTCGCTCGCGATGACCGGGTCCCAGAAGACCGCGGTGTCCACCGACTGCTCGCGCGCCCACTTGACGTGGCTATCAGCGAAGCCGAGGACGACGCCCTCATTGTGACGCTGCGGCCAGTTGTTGCCCATGAAGCTGTTGTCGCCGGGAGCGCCGCAGATGTTGTTGCCCACATCGTTGCAGTACCAGTCACCGTCGGCGCCGAGCGTCCACGGGCTGGCCGCGCCGAGTGCCTCGGGGCGGACGTCGGACAGGACGATCTTGGAGGACGGGTCCCAGAAGGCGTTGAGCGAGCGCCCGGAGGCCAGGTAGCTCATCCCGTAGCCCGGTGCCTTGTCCTTGCGGTCGGGGCAGTAGAGGATCTGCCGGTTCCGGGTGTAGGGGAAGATCGCGTTGTACCATTGACTCGCCGGGTCGCCGGCGATCGTCTGCCCGGCCGGGAAGATCTCGTCGTAGTCCTGCGCATACATCTGGAACGCCAGACATATCTGCTTGGCGTTGGAGATGCACGCGGCCTGACGGCCCTTCCCCCGCGCCTGGGCGAAGACGGGCATGAGAATCGAGGCGAGGATCGAGATGATCGCGATGACGACCAGAAGTTCGATCAGAGTGAAGCCGCTACTAGGTGACCGGGTGGTCATGAACTGCGCCTCCTTCAGCGCCGAAACTCGTCATTGTGCGACCGCGTTATGCTGATCTGTAAGATACCAAACACCTTGACGCTCGGCAAGTTTCGCGATTCCGCAGATTCTCCCGCCCAAACACGTTTCTCCTCGGCGCTCCGCGCTACCTTTGTTGCATCTATGTATTATCTGTGGGCGATTCGCAGCGTTACGTCGCACGGATAGCGCCCGGCGCGTGAGCCGTAGACGGTCAGTCCGCCACGGCCGGGCACAGCGTCGCGGGAGCTGATGCGCACCTCGAGGCGCTCACCGTCCACCGCCGCCAACGCTGCCTCGCCGGACAGGGCCGCACTCACGAGCTGCCCGTAGCGCCCGCGGAAGCCGTTCATGTGCGAGAGCGCGCCGCGCGAGTCGGCCGGCTGGTCGGCGAGGTGCACGATCGCGGCCGGCTGCCCGCCGATCTCGATCGCCGCGGTGGAGGGCCAGCGGTCGGCGCTCGTCTGCGGCGCACCCGGTCGCGTGCTGGACAGTTCGACCAACAATGAGACTTCCGTGACGGTCGCGCGGTCCAGGTCATCGGGCAGATCGAACGTCCAGGTGATGTTTCCGTCGCCTCGTCCCGCGATGAGATGGACCTCGTCGAGGACATGGCCACGCTCGGGTTCCGCATCGAAGACCGCCTCGCCCGCGCCCACGGGAAGAGCGAGGATGTGCGCGTGGCTGCGCGCCGGGGGGAGGGTATTGCCGACGACCTCGAAGAAGCAGAAGTTCAGCGCCGCCGGCCTGCCCTTCTCATCGCAGATCGTAGCCTCCAGCCGCACCAGCCCCGGCCGCCTCGGCAGGGCGACCTCGACGTAGCGCTCTCCCCGCTTGGTGTGCTGCAGCGACCGCCGGCGCGCGATGACTTCCTCGTGCCCGACGCGGTCGATGAACGTCGCGGTCCAGCGCAGGCGCCGCTCCAGCGACGCCGCGTCCGTCGATGGCCGCAGGAAGACCGGCACCCGCACGCTCGCGCCGGGCAGCACCATCCGCGCGGGCGGCGCGTCGAAGCCCACGAACTCCTCGCCCAGCAGCAGCGCGGGATCGTAGCCGAACTCCTTCGGCGAGCGGTCGTAGTTGTAGAGCCCGTTGTACTCCCACTCGATGTCGGTCAGCTCAGTGTAGACATAGCCGCAGACCTTCTCGTACTTGCGCAGCTCGTTCGTGAGGAAGCGCAGGCACCAGGACACGTCGAGGTCGCCCATGCGCGCGCCGATGCCGCCGTACTCGCTGTTGAGAAGCGGCTCCCCGGCCTGCAGGTTCCCGCCGACGAAGTTGAAGCGCGAGCCCTCGTAGGCGCGCGCGACGACCTCCTCGATGTGCTCGCGCGCCTGCTCATAGTCGTTCATATAGAAGTGCCACGAATTGATGTCCGTGACCACGTGATCGTTCAGGCACGCGGAGTTGTCCTCGATCAGCCGCGTGGGGTCGAGGCGCTTCGCCGTCTCGTAGCACTCCCGCACCCACGCCTGCCGCTCCGCCGAGTCGGCGTAGGCGCGCCCACCCAGACCCCACGTCTCGTTGAACAGGCACCACGAGAAGATGCTCGGGTGGTTGAAGTCGCGCTCGATCTGCCCCCACGCGTTGCGCTCCCAGCGCTGCTTCGCGACCTCCGAGTAGCCCTCGTAGCCCACGCCGGGCATGTCGCACATCAGCAGGACGCCGCAGCGGTCGGCCCAGTAGCAGTAGCGAGGGTCGGGCGTCTTGATGTGCAGGCGCAGGAAGTTCAGCCCCGCGCGCTTCGCCAGCACGAAGTCGCGCTTGATCGCGGCGTCGGTCGGGTGCGTGTAGACGCCCGCCGGGTGGAAGCTCTGATCGAGCGCTCCGCGCAGGTAGACCGGCTTCCCGTTGAGACGTACGTACGTCGGGCCGTCCTCCCCGAGCGGCCCCGTATCGATGTCGCGCATCCCGAATTGCGTGTGCACCTCGTCGATGACCGCGCCATCGCGCAGCAGGCACACTCGCGCGCGGTACAGGTGCGGAGCGTCGGGCGTCCAGGCGATCGGCCGCTCGATCTCGTGCGCGATCCGCACCTCGCCATCGTCGCCGATGGGCGCGGCTTCGATGCCTGCGACGGCGCGGCCGGTGGACGCGCGCAGCTCGGTCCCGACCGCCAGCCCCTCGGCGCCCTCGGGAGCGTGGACGCGTACGGTCAGCGTCGCAAGCTCGTCCGCCAGGCAGGGCTGCACGAGCACGTTCGCGATGTGCGCGTCGGCGCGCGGCTCCAGCCAGACGCTCTGCCAGATCCCGCTGGTGCGCGTGTACCAGTTGCTCACCTGCTTGCCGATGGGCTGGTGCGAGTGGTCCTCGGGGTCGTGCACGCGGATCACGAGCGTGTTCACGCCAGGCTGCAGCGCCTCGCGCAGCGAGCCGGTTATGTCCAGCGCGACCGGCAGGTAGCCGCTCTCCTGCGCGCCGACCTCGACGCCGTTGACCCACGCGCGCAGATCCCAGTCGGCCGCGCCGACGTTCAGCCAGACGCGCCGGCCCGCCCAGCCGTCCGGCACGGTGAACTCGCGGCGGTACCAGCCGATGGTGTGGCGCGGGGCCTCGCGGTAGTTGTCCTTCGTGACCGATGCCGGGTCGAGGTACGCCTCGGTGGAGAACCAGTCATCGTTGCCCGCGCGCTCCTGTGTGCCCCACGCAAGGTGGCTCTCCCAACAGAAGGGCACTCGGATGGTGCGTGGGAAGCGTTCGGCGCCGGCGTCCTGCCGGCCCTCCCGGACACCCACGTCCTGCGGGTCGAACTCGAACTGCCACTCGCCGTTGAGGTTCAGCCAGTCAACGCCCGATCGCAAGCCGCGGTGGAAGTCGGGTCGCGGGTGCTCCGGGCGGGGGACGTTCGTGTCGTTCGCCTCGGACATGCTGCCACTCCTCGCGGTGGTCGGTGTGTCGAGCCTGCGAGACCAAGGTTCGGCTGTGGGTGCGCCGCGACCTCCCGGCAGGATCCCGCTGGGAAGCATGGGCCGGAAAGAACCGGGGCGGGGGTATCGGTGTTGGTACCGCCATCGGACGTGACGGATGAGGCGACAGGCTCACGCGCGGAGTCCGTTTGGCACTCAATAGAGGATTCGACCCGCGCTATGTCAAAGTGTAATGACAGAAGCGGGGTTATCACGGGTAAGGGCGACTGCGTCGCCTGAACGATGCCGTCTGTGGATGGTCGCCATGGACGAACACGTGCGCAAATTCATTGAGGAGACCGCGCAGGACCTGGTGGGCCTGGATGTGGCGCTGTTCTTCCAGGGGAACCCGCGAGCGTTCGACACGGCCTCCGGCATCGCGCTGCGCACGCACCGGCCGCTCGGAGACATCGAGCCGGCCCTGCAGCGGATGTCAGAGCAGGGCTATCTGGAGGTGCTGGCCCGGGGAGATGGTCGCTACCGGGTCTTCGCACTCTCCGCGTCCCCGGAGGTGTGGCGCACGCTCTGCCGCCTCAGCGACGCCTACCACGAGGACCCGGACGCCCGCAAGGAGATTGTTCTGATGCTCGTGCAGCGCCGCCTCCGGGAGCGTGGCGCTCAGCCGGCAACGCCGAACGCACCGGGGAGTGGGCTCGATGTCTGAACTGGCATGCACCGGCATTGCGGGACTTGACCAGATACTCGGCGGTGGACTGCGTCGGGGATCGTGTACGCTGCTTGAGGGCATTCCGGGCACCGGCAAGACCACCGTTGGCCTGCGCTTCCTCCACCACGGCGCACTCCACGCCGAGGATCCGGGCATCGCGATCACCTTCGAGCAGTTCCCCGAGCAGATGATCGAGGATGCCGCGCAGTTCGGCTGGGACCTCGAGGAGCTCGAGCGTAACGGCCTCCTGCACATCATGTGCACCTCACCGGACGTGTTCCTCGACCAGCTCAGCGAGGTCGGGGGCATGGTGGACCGGCTCGTCTCGGAGATGGGCGCGCGGCGCGTGCTGATCGACAGCGCCTCGCATCTCGCGCAGATCTGTGACGAACCGAGGGAGCAGCGCGCCCTGTTCTACTCGATGACCAACGGCCTCAAGCGCGCGGGCCTCACCACCATCGTCACCAAGGAACTCGAGAGCACGGAGATCCGCGACGTCCCGTTCGAGGAGTACCTGTGCGACACGGTCATCCGCCTCGACAATCAGATGATCGGCGGCTCCCGCCGGCGCCGGTTCATCGAGGTGGCGAAGTCGCGCGGGCAGGCCCACCGCCTGGGCCGCCACGGCTTCGAGATATGCAGCGAGGGGCCGGTCGTTTACCCGCGCTGGGAGCCCCAGGCCCAGCGCTTGGGCGAGGCCTGCTCGGTCGGGCGCATGTCCACCGGCGTCGCGGGCCTCGACCGCATGGTCCACGGCGGCCTGCTCACCGGCAGTGCGACGCTGGTGGCGGGCAGCGCGGGCGTGGGCAAGACCACGCTCGGGCTGGAGTTCCTCTGCGAGGGCGCGCGCAATGGCGAGCCCGGCGTCTACGTGACCTTCGAGGAGTCGCCCAACAAGCTCATCTGTCAGGCCGACGGCTTCGGGCTGGGCCTGGGCGAGCTGCTCAGGGAAGACAAGGCCACGATCATCCACGAGTTCCCGACCACCGTGCGCTTCGAGAAGCTACTGCTCGACGTGATGCAAGAGATCGACCGCCTCGGCGCAAAGCGCCTCGTCTTCGACAGCATCACCGACCTCGACATGGCCTTCCCGAACCAGGAGAGCGTGCGCGAAGCGGTCTACGAGCTGGTCAGCATGCTCGACAGCCGTGGCATCACCAGCCTCGTGACGACCGAGGTGCCCGAGCTCTTCGGGCAGACGCACGTCTCCGGCGAACACCTCTCGATCATCGTGGACGGCATCATCCTGATGAAGTATCTGGAGCTTGAGAGCGAGATTCAGCGCGCGGTGTCCGTGCTGAAGATGCGCGGCTCCGGGCACGACACCGGGATCTGGCGCTACGTCATTCAGAACCGCGGGATCGAGGTGCAGAACCGCTTTGAGGGCGCTGAGGGTCTCATGGCGGGCGCCGCGCGCGCCACGCAGATCGCGCTTTCGGTCCGCAGCTTCAACGAATTCGACAAGCAGTTCAACTCCGAGCTGCTGGAGCGCTTCTCGCAGATCCACCCCAACGTCCAGCCGGTCTCGCTGAACATCCCGTACAACCCCGACGAGGTGCTCGCGACCGTCCGCACCGCTCTGCGCGCGGAGAGCACGCATCTGTCCGTCGCGCCGATGTGCCTGTACTGGACGCCCGAGATCGTGGAGACCGGGCGGCTGCGTGGCGTGGACAGCCTGCTCAGCTCGTCCGAGTGGGAGCAGCACCTCCCGGAGGTCGTCGAGCCCGCACGCGGCGCCGACGGCCTCTACGCCGTGCCCGCGATCGCGGTCTGCGGCACACTACTCTACCGCCGCGACCTGCTGGAGGAGCACGGCTTCTCTGCCGCGCCTGCGACGTGGGATGAGCTGATCGAGCAGGCAGCGAAGGTCCTCAAGGATGAGGGCGACGATGAGCTGATGGGCTTCCAGTTCCCCGGCTACCTCTACGAGGGCCTGAGCAGCTCGTTCCTCACGAACCTCTGGAGCAATGGCGGGCAGATCGTGAACCCGGACGGGAGCTGCGGACTTGACTCCGACGCCGCGCGCGAGAGTCTGCGCTTCATGCACGCGCTGATCCACGAACACGGCATCACGCCGCGCAACGTCACCTCCTACGCGGGCGGTCTGGAGCCGCAGCAGGACTTCATCGAGGGGCGGACGCTCTTCCTCTACATGCTGCCGAGCGTGCTGCAGGAGGTCAATCAGCCGGACTCACCGCTGGCGGGTCGCG
This sequence comes from Candidatus Zipacnadia bacterium, assembly GCA_029821635.1. Taxonomy (GTDB): domain Bacteria; phylum Armatimonadota; class Zipacnadia; order Zipacnadales; family UBA5352; genus UBA5352. Next base: position 28,194 of record JALGSW010000010.1, on the reverse strand, counting down.
TGGGGATCGCCGGGCCGCCGCACGGTCCGCGCGGCGACCGCGGCTACAGCTTCCTCGGTGGCTGGCACTTCGGCATCCCCGTCAACGCGCGGGCGCCGATGGCGGCGGGCGAGTTCATCCAGTTCATGGCCAGCCCCGAGGTGCAGAAGGAGCGGGCGATGCGCGGCGGGCCGCTGCCCACGCTCACCTCGCTCTACCGCGACCCGGAGGTGCTGGCGTTCAACCCGCACTACCCCACGGTCTACGAGCTCTTGCGCAGCGCGCGCAAGCGGCATGACATCCCCAACTACATGCGCGTGTCTGAGCTGCTGCAGCGGCACCTGCACCCGGTCCTGACGGGCGAGCGCGACCCGGATGAGGCGCTGGCCGAGCTCGAACCGGCGGTGCGGGCGCTGATTGAGGGCGAGTAGCACAGGCGGCGTGGAACCTTCCGCCGCCCTGGATCGCTCTAACCAGTGAGTGCATGAGACCGCCCGTTAGAGGGGGGACGTTCCGTGCGCCACATCCCCGTCGCGCTGTTGCTGATTGCCGTCATGGCCGGCTGTACAGAGCCAGCCTCCAGAGACAAGGGTGTTTCAGACCTCCCGTCCTCGTCCGAGGACACCTCCACCGTCTCCACTCCGCAGATACAGGTGCGCTCCATCTCGTTGCCGACAGAGATGTTCTTCGCCAGCTCCGGCGAACGACTGTACGTTCGCGAGGGGCGGCAGACCGTGCAGACTTGGGACACGGACAGCCGCGAACTCCTGAGTACGGCTTCCATTCCTGAACTAGCTGATGTGGACTGGAGGTGGGGCGACGCTTCCACCAGCGTGCGGAGTCCCGCGCTTGAGCTGCTGACAGAGCGTTGGGTCATGGATCCTGTCCTCCGGTCCCGGCCGCGTCAGATGGTCGCAATGAGTCGTGACGGCGATCTGGCCCTGGTGCACAGAAGCGTCGAAGATGAGTATGTGGTCCGGAGGACGCAAGACAACAAGGAATGGCCGCTGCGGGGAGTCGCCCAGCATCCTCGGATTTGCGCTGCCGACTTCCAGGGGGAAGAGCGACTACTCCTGGGTTTCCCGGACGGCGCCGTCCTGCTTTGCGAGATCGCGTCCAATGAAGTCCAGGAACTGCGGCCCGGCGTTGAGCGCTGGGCACCGCCAGAAATGTGGTCCGGGAGCGTACCCAGCGACGTCCGGGTGACTGATGTGGAACTGCTGGGAGACAGGGCTGTCGCAGTCGGCCCCGGGATTGGGCTGTACGTATGGGATCTCGCCCATCCCGCCAAGGCACCTCAGCACCTGAAGCCGGCAACGGCGCAGGCGTCGCGCATCGCGGTGGCGCCGGACGCCTCCGAGATCGCTCTGTGCGATGAAATCGCGGGCGTCACTCGATGGGACCTGCGGCACCTCCAGAAGACCGGCGAATGGCTCTATCCCGCGCATGCAGTTGCCTGGACTGCCGACGGCGATCTGCTTGCGACAGGTATGGCCGACGAGGGGGCCTGGATCAGCCGTCTCGCCGACGAGGACACACCCTCGCCAATTGCGCCGAGCTTCCTGCCGGGCAGATTCGTTCCCGGCGCGGTCGCATTCCCCGACAACAGAGTCGAGGTGTACTCCAGTTACGACGGGCAGTTCTCGATGCCCTCTCAGAGCTTCATGACTATGCCGTCGTACAGGTGGTCCCTCGGCCCTTCGAAACGCGTCCGCTGGAACTCGGCGGCCGCCCCGACTACAACTGACCTCTACACGTCCGGCAAGTGGCGCCGGCAATACTACCCGGACGCTGATCTCTGGCTCTTCAGCAGACAGGAACATCGGGATGGCGCACTGAAGTGGGGGCTACGCGCCCAGCCGGGAGACGGCACTCCACTGGTGTCGCTTCAGGCGCATCCCTCATCGTTCGGTTTCTTCCTCGACGTGAGTGCATCGGGTCTGATCGCGATTGCGGAGGACCAGGCGGTAGCGCTGCTCGATGCTGCGTCCGGCGAACGGGTGCGAACCTTCGATGCCGGGGAGACTGAGCGCCCCATCTCCGCACTCGCACTGAGCCGCGACGGGAGCACTCTGGCCGTGAAGACTTGGAGGGTCCGGGTCTATCGGACGGATTCCGGGGAGCACATCAGCACGTTCCCTCGGGATGGTGGAATCAGCGGAGATATCCGGCTTAGCCCCGATGGGAGCGTGCTCGTTGCCTGGGACGACTACAAGATGGTGCTGACAGACACAGCAACCGGCCGGGAGACGGCCACGGTCAAGTTGGACAGGCCCCGCCACTGGCCCAACCTCGCGTTCTCTCCCGATGGCTCGCTTCTGGCCTGCGGGCTCACCGACGGCAGTGTCTCTCTCTGCGACGGGCGGACCGGGACACTGCAGCACGTCATCCAGGTGGGTCCTGGCGAGATCACGGGTCTGGCCTTCAATGCGGACAGCTTGCGCCTGGTCGCTACAGGCTCATCGGGTCGGACAACGGTAATCGATCCGCAGTCAGGTCAGGTCCTGATCGGCATGGCGCAGGTCGGAACCATCCGCCCCAAAGCGCCCGGCTGGATCGCATGGACGCCGGATGGCCGCTACGATGGCACCGACGAGGCCATCGAGGCCTGCATCCGCTTCAAGGTCGGCGGCGAGTTGCTCCCGGCGTCGCGCTTCCCGGAGCTGCGCGTCGAGGGGCTTATCAATGAGGTGCTGAAGCAATGATCCAGCGACTGAGCCTGCTCGCCCTGCTGGCCGCCGTTACGCTCACCGGCTGCTCGCCTGACGTTCCGGGCACTGAGGGGCTGGAGCAGATCACGATCGTCCTGTTCGAGGGCGCTGATCGCGAGCTTGTCGAGGACATCGCCGAGGGCGTGCAGGGCGTCTACGGGGTGCCCGTCAGCGTCGCCGATGGCGAGCCGCTCCCCCTGCCCACCGAGGCCCTCGACGAGACGCGCGGGCAGTACCTCGCGGCGACGCTCAGGGACGGCCTCCCCGCGCCCGCGGATGAGCACGACCGCACGCTCGGCCTCACCGAAGCCGACCTCTACGCGCGCAAGCTCAACTTCGTCTTCGGCCAGGCGCAGCTTCCCGGCGACCGCGCGGTGATGAGCCTCGCGCGCCTGCGCCCGGAGTTCTGGGGGCACAACGAGCCCGATCGCGACCTGTTGCTGGAGCGCGCGGTGAAGATCGCGGTGCACGAGCTTGGGCACACGTTCGGCCTGCGCCACTGCGACACGCCCGGCTGCATCATGCAGTTCGCGAACGTGCTGCTGCAGCTCGATCAGACGAACCTGGAGTTCTGCAGCGACTGCCATGCGAAGCTCGGACGCTGAGCGGCCGCAATCGCTCCCCGATTACCGCAATTCAGTCCAATCTGACTGGACGCCGCTGTTTCCCTGCGCGCCCGGATGGCCTACCATGAGGCGCGTGAAGTAGACGCCAGCCGGCGCGCAGCGGGTCAGCCCGCGGCGGCCCTATGGTCGCCGCGGCTGCCTATTCCCACCAGCCGAACTGCTCGATCAGCTCGTCCATGTGGTAGAGCACCCACCCCATCGACTGCCCGAACCACGCGTAGCCGAAGGTGAGGCCAGCTTCGGTGAGGCGGAACGGGCCCTCCGTCTCAGCCTGCGGGTTGTCCCAGAGCACCCCGCGGACGTAGCGCAGCAGTTCGAGTGCCTCGTGCCGCCACCGGTCCGCGTTCTGCGGATCGACGTCCATCAGCCGCGCGAGCGCCGCCGCGATGAAGAAGTACTCCGTGGTGAAGTAGGTGAGCGCGCTACGGCTGATGGCCCAGTCGATCTTCGTGCCGCTGCGGGTCGCCAGCAGCGGACACTCCAGCAGCCACTCGCCACCGCGCAGAAGGGCGGTGGGGATCCGCTCATCCCCCGTGTACGGCGCGCGCTCGGCAACCTGCGCGAGGTGCAGTATCGCCATCGCGTGGTGACCGGCGTCATCCGAAGCCGCGCCCATCCGATAGGGCCACTGCCCGTCGGGGTCCTGCCCCGAGAGAAGACGGTCGACCGCGCGCGCGGCCGCCTCGCGCCACTCGGAGCGCGGTTCGGCCCCGCTCCCGGCGAGGAAATCGCTGATCCGGGGGAGCATCATCGCGGCGAGGGCGGTGGTGTTCTGGCAATCGAGCCGCGAACCCTCCTCGCCCCAGCGCTGGACGCCGTCGGGCGTCACGAAGGTCGCGAGATGGTTCGTGTCGTGGTAGAAGGCGCCCGGCTGCCACTCAAGGGTCAGCTCGAACTCCGCCATGCGCGCCAGGGCGTCCAGGTCTCGCTCGCCTCGGCCGAGGCCCAGCGCGTAGGCTTTCATGAGGCTGTCGGCGATGATGCCGGTGTTGACGGTGGAGCCGCCGTCGCTCTCATCCTGATGGCGCAACTCCGGGAAGCCGCCGCTGGGCTTTTGCACGCGCAGCACGTAGTCGCGGGCGCGCTCGGCGCGCTGCAGCCACGTCGCATCACCGGACCTGCGGGCCTGCCGCACGAAGACCATCGCCGCACACGCCGTGTCGCGATTGCAGAAGCGGTCCTCGGTCGGGAAGTAGATCGCGCCGCGCTGCTCTCCGCTCTCCTCGCCGACCTGCTGATCCGCCAGCCAGGCCAGCATCTCGTCGTACATCGCCAGCACGTCCGACCGCCCGAGTTCACTCAACATGAAGGACCTCCCGGAAGCTGCGCAGTCAGACAAGCGGCTTGTCCATCGCCAGCACGTCGTACTCCTTGAAGGTATGGTGGCAGACCTCCACGTAGCCCTGCCTCGCGTAGAACTCCACGAGACCGTCCAGCACCGTGAGGACATGCAGCCGGACGCGCCTGGCACCGCGATCTTGCAGCGCGCTCTCCGCGAAGGTCATCAGCAGGCGCGCGTAGCCGCGACGCCGGTAGTCGGGATGCACCGTCACGCGGCCGATGTAGCCATCACCGCCATACTCCGGCTCGACGTCGTTCTGAATGGCGATGCAGCCGGCGGGCCGGCCGTCGGCGACGATTATGTAGAAGGTCAGGTAGCCCATCTCGCGCTCGGTGTCTTCGGCTCCACGGAAGGCCACGTGCCACGGCGCGGTCTCAGCAGTGAGGCCGAGTTCGCGCACCTGGCTGTCGAATCCCGCGCGCAGCAGCGAGACCAACTCGTCAAGGTCCGCCTCCGTTGCCTGTCTGATCGCGTCGATGGGCATCCTTCGCCTCCCAGAATGCGGCGAGGCCGAACGCAATCACGCTCGGCCCGCCCGCGGGTGTACTCCGGTGCGGCGCGCTACTTGATGTTGACGGCCTTGCCCGAATCGGCCGACTTGTACATCGCGTCGATGATCTTCATCAGCCGCAGCCCGTCGGTTCCGGGTGAGATCGGCTGCTCGCCCTTGATGAGACAGTCCACGAAGTGCATGACCGCCGCGTGCCGGCCCATCGCCTCGTCGGGCTCGAGCTTGACGACGCGATCAACCGCCTCGCCCTGCTCCTGGGTGTAGAGCTCCAGCGTGTCGATCGAGCTGTCGTCCACGCCATCGATCTCGAAGACGCGCTCGAGGGTCGCGCCCGCCTCGGTGCCCATCAGCGTCGAGTAGACCCACTCGCGTTTGATGCGCGCCGCCCACGAGGCCTCGAGCATGATCGTCTGGCCGTCCTCGAACTTGAGCATACCGACAGCCATGTCCTCAACGTCGAAGCCGCCCTTGCGGTTGGGCGTGCCCCAGGGCCCGAGGCCCTGCATCTGCGGCCCGAAGACCGAGTAGGTCGAGGCCATGCAACTGACCGGCGTCGGGTTGCCCATCAGCCACATGGTGAGGTCGAGCATGTGCACGGCGAGGTCGATCAGCGGCCCGCCGCCCGCGACGTCCTTCTGCGTGAACCAGCCGCCCCAACCGGGGATGCCGTTGCGCCGGATCCAGCCGCAGCGGGCGAAGTAGATGTCGCCGAAGGTGCCTGCGTCCGCATGGCCCTTGAGCACCTGCGCCTCGGGGCGGAAGCGGTTGTTGAACTGGATCATGAGCGTTTTGCCCGCCGCCTCGGCGGCGTCCACCATCTTCTGCCCCTCCTTCGCGTTGCGCGCGAGGGGCTTCTCGCAGAGCACGTTCTTCCCGGCCTTGAGGCAGTCGATCACGATGGGCGCGTGGAACTTGTTCGGCACGCACACGCTCACGCAGTCGATGTCCGTCGCGAGCATCTCCTGGTAGTCGGTGAAGAGGTGCTCGACCCCGTAGCACGTCCCAACCTCCGCCAGTGCGTCCTTGTTGAGGTCACACAGCGCGACCACGTCCGCGTTCTTGTGCTCCATGTAGCCCTCGATGTGATACTTGCCGATGCCGGCGCCGATGACTCCCGCCTTGATCTTCGCCACTTCGGACCCTCCCTGCCATGTTCCGCTGCGTCGCAATTCTCCCCGTGGACTTTCCTCGCGGGGGTAGGGATACCTTCCGAGCGACTGACGCGTCGTGTCGTTATCGCGAGTGCGAACGACCTCAACTGCCGACGCATCCAAACGACAGGATGCGTCGCTCCAAACGGCAAACGGCGAACGATGGCCGGGCGGCAGGTCTTCATGGGCGCGGCGCGAAGGACTCAGCGGACGCTCGATGCCCGGCCTCAGCAAGGAGTCGATGACCGGTGGCTGCCTACGAAGCGCTCTTCTCTCCTGCCTCGATCGGCACACTTGACCTGCCTAACCGCATCGTGATGGCACCGATGGGCACGAACTATGCCGACGAGCAGCACCACGTGACCGAGCGACTGATCGCCTACCACGTTGCGCGCGCGGAGGGCGGCGTGGGCCTGCAGATCGTCGAGCACGCTGCGGTGCACCCGCTCGGGCTGACCGGCGCGCTGATGCTGGCGATCTACGATGACGCGATGATCCCCGGACTGCGCCGCCTTACCGACGCAGTGCACGAGGCGGGCGGGCGGATCGCGCTGCAGCTCCAGCACGGCGGCCGCCAGGCCAGCGCGGAGGTGATCGGCGAGCGGCCGCTATCGCCCTCGGCGGTGAGTGTCGGCGGCGGCAACCAACCGGCGAAGATGACCGAGGAGCAGATCCGCGAGGCGATCGAGGCTTTCGGCGAGGGCGCGCGGCGGGCTATGGAGGCGGGCTTCGACGGCGTCGAGGTGCACATGGCGCACGGCTACCTGGGCTGCTCATTCCTCTCACCGCTGCTGAACCGCCGCGACGATGACTGGGGCGGCGACACGCAGCGCCGGACGCGCTTCGGCCGCGAGGTGCGCGCGGCGATCGTCGAGCGCTGCGGCGAGGACTTCCCCTGCTGGTGCCGCATCTCCGCCAACGAGTTCGTCGAGGGCGGGACGGACCTCGCCGAGGCACAACGCTTCGCGCCGATCCTCGCCGGTGCGGGCTACCAGGCGATCCACGTATCGGCCGCGATCGGCGAGACCGCGCGCTTCGCGTCCGCGCCCTACTACATCGAGCACGGCCACCTGATCCCCTACGCGGAGGGCATTCGCGAGGTGGTGGATGTGCCGGTGATCGGCGTCGGGCGCCTCGTCGATCCGGAGATGGCCGATGGCCTGATCCGCGACGGCCGCTGCGACTTCGTGGCACTCGGACGAGGGCTGCTGGCGGATGCGCACTGGGCGAAGAAGGCCGTCGAGGGCCGCGCCGAGGAGATCATCCGATGCATCGGCTGCAACCTCGGCTGCTCCGACCGCTCCTACTCGGAGGAGGGGCACTGCCAGTGCACGTGCAACCCGTGGACCGGGCGCGAGGTGGACTGGCCCGGCTACCCGGCCGGACTCGAGCAGCCAAAGCGCCGGCGCGTTCTCGTGGTGGGCGCGGGTCCGGGCGGGATGCAGGCGGCGATTGTGGCGGCGCATCGCGGGCACGAGGTCACCGTCTGGGAGGGGCAGCAAGACGTCGGCGGCACCTTCCGGCTCGCGGCGATGGCACCGGGGAAGGGCGAGCTCGCGAACCTGCCGGCCTGGCAGAAGGACGAACTCAACCGCCTCGGTGTGACGCTGCAGGTCATGACGTACGCGACCGAGGACGCTGTGCTGCAGTTCGACCCGGACGTGCTGATCGTCGCGACCGGCTCGCAACCGCTGGGCGCGGAGTCGATGCCCTACGGCGCGGGCGGACGCTACGTGCCGGCCGACACGGTCCTCGCGGGGGAGGCGCAGGTCGCGAGCCCCGTGTTCGTGGTCAGCAACCGAGGCGCGGGGGCGGAGGTCGCGCACCTGCTCGCCGAACAGGGCCACGGCGTGACGCTGCTCGAGTCGGGCGACGATCCCGCGCCGATGCTGCCCTCAGGGCCGCGCAAGTTCTTGCTGGAGCGGCTCGAGGAGTTGGGCGTCACGATCCTCACCGGCCACCGCGCGCTCGGGCTGGACGCCGAGGGCCTGGCGCTCGAGACCAAGAGCGGCGGCCAGAAGCGCTTCGACGATCCGGGCACGGTCGTGCTGGCGCTGGGACGGCGCGCGAATGACGCGCTCGCGGGCGAGCTGGAGAGCCTGCCGATCGCAATGGTGGTCATCGGCGACGCCCAGAAGCCGCGCCATGCGCAGGCCGCGGTGCATGAGGGCGCACTGGCCGCATGGCACATCTGACGCGCGGGCGGATGGGGTTACCCAGCGGCCGCGTTTGTGCCACTCGACCGCAATTTGTTGCCGGGATACCTTCACAACGAGGCTGCGGAATAGTATAATGATGCTGGAGATAGCAGGGGCAAAGCTGAACATCCCTGTGCACTTCTCGGCTCGCCGACGCGGGCATCTCCGCGAGGATGGTGCGGCCCGGCGAAGCGATGGAACTCCCGTAGCATCGGCAGCGTCAGTAGTTGAGGTAGAACCAGAATTCAAAGGTGTCACAACGGGGCCGACACCGCCCCGCACCCTACGGTTGCACATCACATAGGAGGTGATGCAGTTGGGCTATAGAACAGACTGCATGGTGAAGGTGAAGGAGACCAGTTGCACAGGGTGTGGTGTCGGCAGCTAGACATTCGCTGTCGGTGACCGCGCCCTGCTGAGGCGAAAGAATCTCAGATGGGTCTCCTCAGCTTGGCCTGCGGTCTTCAAGTAACGGGACCCCGCCACCAGACAGCCCTGTCTGGACCGGCGGGGTCTTCTGATTCTGCAGGTGGGCGGGCCGATGGCGGGGAAGAGACAGCGTGGCCTCTTCCCTTGTGGCGAACGATTGACAGGCTGGAAAGCCTGTCCTACGAACAACGAACGGCGGAGTTGATTCGCGTGAGGTACGCGCTCATCGTCGCGTCGCTTCTGATCGGCAGCACTCTCGTCCCCGCGCTCGCGCAGGAGCAGCCCACGGCCGACGACCTCGCCGCCGCCATCGCGCTCGCCGAGGGCCCCGGGACCGATCGCTCGACCAACGCCGAAGCATGGGCGACCGACCTTCCCCTCGCGAAGCTCAAGCTCAAGAAGGCGCGGCTGCTCGAGGGCGGGGGCTTCTACATGGGCGGCGATGCGTCCAGCGAGATCGCGGCGGGGATGAGCCTGCTGGAGATGGCGCGCCGCGGCGAGAAGTACTCCCCGCCGAAAGGTACGCTCAGCGAACTCGCGTACGTCGCCCGGAACGATGGCACCGTGCAGCCCTACTACGTGCACCTGCCCGAAGCCTACACGCCCGACCGCGAGTGGCCGCTGATCGTGTTCCTGCACGGCTACGTGCCGAGCATCACGGTGGCGGACCCGTGGGTGCTGGGCGACGACGTGTGCGACATCGCCGAGCAGAACGGCTGCATCCTCCTGATCCCCTACGGCCGGCGCAACACGGACTTCCAGGGCGTCGGCGAAGTGGACATCTACGAAGCGATCGAGCACACGCGCGCTCAGTTCAGCATCGACGCCGACCGCATCTGCCTCTCCGGCGTGTCGATGGGCGGCATGGGTGCGTGGAACATGGCGCTGCGCAGGCCGGGCTTCTTCGCCGCCACCACCCCGATCTCCGGGCAGACCGACATGTTCCGCTGGTGGCGCTGGGACCCGGAGGCGATGACGCCCTTCAAGCGCTTCCTGGTCGCGTGGGACAACGCGGAGGAGATGGCGCAAAGCGCCCGCGGGCAGCACTTCTTTGTGCAGCACGGGGAGTTCGACAGCCTCATCCCGGTGATCGAATCGCGCTCGATGGTCGAGAAGCTGCAGGGGCTCGGCATGCCCGTGAAGTACTACGAGTTCCCCGGCGCGAGCCACTACATCTACTGGGACACGCCCTGCTATGAGAACGCGTGGAGCTGGAGCAAGGACTTCACGCTGGACCGGCGACCATCGCGCGTGACCTTCCGCTGCTTCTCGCTGCGCTACAACCGCGCGCACTGGCTGACGATCGACCGCATGAAGACGTGGGGCACACCCGCGACCGTGGACGCGACCGTAGCCGATGACGGCGGCCGCCTGGACATCACCTGCGACAACGTGGCGGCGCTCACCATCGACCTCGCGACCTGCCCGCTGCAGGCGGGCGAGCCCGTGCACGACCAGTTCCGCATCACGATCAATGGCGAGCAGCACAGCGTGACCGCCGCGGACGGCCTCCTGCCGATCGAGATCGAGGCGGCACCCACCCAGGACTGGCCGCCGCTCAAGCGCAACGGGCTGTGCGGCCCGGCGGAGGATGTCTTCAACACGCCCTTCATCGTGGTGCAGGGGACGGCCGGCAGCGACGCGCAGGACCTTGCGCTCGCGGAGAAGGTCGGGACATGGGTGGACGAGTGGGACCGCTTCGCCGACGGCCAGCCGCGCGTGTGCACCGACGAGGAGCTGACGGCCGAGCAGGCGCGCGCGATGAACCTGGTGCTCTTCGGCACGCCCGAGACGAACTCGGTGCTCGCGCGCATCGCGGACCGGCTGCCGATCACGATCGGCGACCATCGCTACGAAGTGCCCGGGAAGGTTCTCGAGGGCCCGCAGCTCGGGCTCGTGCTCTGCTACCCGAACCCTGAGCAGCCGGACCGCTACGTGCTGATCTACTCAGGCGAGTTCTACGGGCGGCGGCTGTCGGTCAACCACAAGCACGACATGTTGCCGGACTTCATTGTCTTCGACAGCACGCGCTACACCGTAGGCGACACCGAGGCGAACGTGTTCGGCGGCTGGTTCGACGTGGACTGGCAGCCGAAGCCGGAACTGGCCTGGGACGGAGACGTGATCCCCGCGAGGTTCATGCCCGAGGGGTAGCTCGTCGTTTGGAGCGACGCATCCTGTCGTTTGGATGCGTCGGCCGTTCCGCACGACAACGACCGCAGGCTGGGAAGCCTGCGCCACGAACGACCCCGATGCCTCACAGCAGCACCATGAAGATCCCGAGCAGCGCCGTCGCGGCCGCAAGGCGCGGCCCGAAGCGCCAGCGCCGCAGCGCCACCCCCTGCACGCTCGCCAGCAGCAGCGCAGCGAACGCGATCTGCCCCCGCAGCGCCGCGAGCTGACTGCCGACGACCACCTCGAGCGGATCGTCATTGGCCGCCGCGACCATCACCACGTCCTCAGTCATCTGCGCGGGCGTCAGCCGCGTGCGCAGGCGCGTCACGAAGTACTCGTCCGCCGGATCGAGCAGCGCGTCGAAGGGCGGCGCGGTGGCCCACCACGACGGGAACACGCCCGCGAACTCCACGACCAGCGCCTTGCCGCCCGCATCCGCGATGGTCTCCTCGAACCAGCCGTCGTAGGTCGCCTCGAAGTCGCCGCCGTTCCAGGTGCGACGCGCCTGGATGCTGCGCGTCGGGTAGTTGTTCGAGCGGATGCGATGCTCGCTGAGCACGTAGAGCAGCACCTCAACGCGGTCGCTGGTGCTCACGCGCGAGATGCACATCGGGAAGACCAGCTCATCGGTGGCGAAGGTCAGCGCGATCGGCCGGAACTCCTCGCCATCGCCGCTGCCAACGCGCTCGTCGCTCGGGGCGATCTTGAACGCGACGAAGAACCAGCGCTTGGCGACGTAGTAGTCCAGCACGTCGTTGTGTCCCGCCGGGAGCGCGTAGCCATTCTCGTTGAGCCACGTCGCGAGGTCGCCGGACTCGCCCGCCGAGAGCACCGCCACGTCGTAGCCATCTACCTCGAAGCTGTCCCAGACGGTGACGCCACCCATGTTCGGCGACCCGTCACCGCCCGCCCCGCCCGAGCCTGAGCAGCCGCACACGCCCGTGCTGCCCTCCAGGCCGGAGTAGTAGCGCGGCGCACTGAGGTTGTGCAGCGTGGAGAAAACCTGCGGGTCGGCGGTGCCGACCGCGCTCGCGCCGACGATCTGCGTCGGCACGGGGATGACCCACGCGAAGCCTGACGCGTCGCCATCGTAGGCGGTCTGCACCACGAGCGTTTCGGCGTCACCGTGGTCGATGATGAGCGCGCGCTGGTCGGCGGTCTCGGCGACACCCGCGGGCGTCGGGAAGAAGCCGCCATCGGCGAGCATGGGGGCACAGGCGAGCGTCAGGAGCGCCAGGCAGATCACGGAAATGCGCATGGAACGCCTCCCCGCGTCAGTATGCTGCACTGCCGGGTCTGACGGATGAGGAGAGGCGGTGGTTCCATGGCGGCGGGAACGACTACCTCACCCCCCCGGCCCCCCTCTCCCTGGAAATCGCTGGCGCGATTTCAAGCGGGAGAGGGGGGAGAACGGCGGGCGGCCCCTCCTACCGCACGGAACCCTCGATCACAATCAGATCGCCCATCCAGCCCTCCAGGAACTCCTCGCGCGTGTACTCAGTCTCGCCCGCGAGCGGGTCGCCGATGCGAACCGTGTCTCGCTGCTCGTCGATGCTCAGCACCACCACTGAGTGCCCGACGGTGGCGCTGAGCTTCCAGCCGACCAGTGCCGGCTTTGGCGCCGCGAGCACGTCCTCCCACGAGCCCGGCTTGATCGCGTGTGCGCCGAGGCCGACGCGATGCAGCCCGCGCAGCATCCCGCGGGTGCTGGTGCCGCGCAGCGGCGCGGTGACGGCCAGCTCGGCCATCTGCCGCTCGGAGGCCGGGATGCCATGCAGGCGCACCGCCCACGCCAGCGCCGCCGCGCCGCATGACCAGCCCGTGGACTGGATCTCCTCAGCGGGGCCGTCGGTGCGAGCGGAAAGCTGCTGCGCGAAGAGCGCCAGAGGGATCGGCGCCGCGATCTCGGCGGCTGCGTAGAGGCTGAAGATCGCCACGATCACGCCGACGAGCAGGCGCATCGTCCGGCGCTCCAGGCGCTGGATGCAGAGGCCCAGCAGCAGCACGATCGCCACGTAGAGTGGCAGGCGGTCGAAGAAGATCGCGTCATCCCACGGGATCAGGCGCAGGGCGACGTAGGTAAGCTCGAAGCCCGCGAACCACGCGCCCATCACCAGCAGGCACGCGATCACCGCGACCGCGAAGCGTCGGTCGCTCGCGGACAGCCACGGCCCGACGCGCCAGGCCGCGATGAGCAGCACGATGCCGAGGACCGTCGCGAGGATCGCCAGCGTGCTCCCCCCTACTTCCTCTGCGCCAGCCAGCGGATCGCGCTGAGCAGCACGTCGCGCTCGGCGCCCTCGGCCGCGACGGCGCCGGAGGAGTCGCTCAGCACGATCTCCCCGTCGTAGATCACGCGACCCTTGCCCTGCTCGCCCGCGACCATCACCGCGTCACCGCCGGGGTCCTTGAGGATCGCCACGCCGCGCTTGCCGGGCTTCACCGTGAAGTGATCGTAGTAGACGTGATCGTAGCTCTCCCCCGCCGCGAGGCCCTCGGTGATCGGATGCTCGCCCGCCACCACGACCGTGTGCGTGTCCGGGCGGCCGACCGAACCCATGCCGATCAGCCGGAAGGTCGTCTCCTGCCCGAACTCCGCGCGGTCGTGGCCGACCTGGTGGTGGCCGAACATCACGCCGCCGCCGGCCTCTTCGACGTAGCGCTTCAGCACCTCGAAGTACTCGTAGCGGCTGACACTGCGCCCGCTCGTGGACTGCGGGTAGAGCAGCACCTCGTAGTTCACGAGGTTCGACAGGCTCAGGTCGTCGATGAACTCCACTTCGATCTCCGCGTCGGTCTGCAGCGTGAGCAGCCAGCCCTGATGGCCGATCGCGGTGCCGCCATCACCGCTCGGTTCGTAGATCGCCACACGGACCGGGCCCTCGTGCGAGACCGGCTCGAAGCTGAGCTTCGAGTCGCGCAGGCGCCGCTCGACGGCCTCCAGCGACTCGCGCATGCGCGGGAAGTCCGCGTCCGTGCCGGGGATCGCGGGGAAGACGCCCGCTGCCGCCTGGCGCGTGTACTTGGGATCGTACGTGCGCATCTCGGCGGTCGTCGCGAGGACCTGCTGCATGTCCGCGAGGCCGTCATCCACCGCCGCAATGCCCGCCGCGGCCTGCTCGCCGACCGCCGCGCCGTCGCCCTCCGCGAGCGCCTGCTGCGCCATCAGCAGGTGGTAGTGCGCCTGCGCGTAGGCGGCGAGGCAGTGCGTGCGGCGCAGATAGTAGACAAACATGCGCTCCTGGATCTCGGACATCCCAGCAAGCGCCTCGCTCCCGACCTGCGTGTCCAACGCAGCCGCCGCGGCGCGGCAGCCGTCGGCCTGCTTGAGCATCATCTCGGGCGTGAGGACAAGCTCCTCTTTCCCGTAGAACCGGCGGCCGCGGTTCTCATCGTTGAGCATCCGCGACGGGTTGACGATCAGCGCGGGGATGACGCCCTTGTTGAAGGCCTCGTGCATGACCGCGCCCGCCTCCGCGCCCCACATGCACCGGCAGGCGCGCTCGCCCCACTGCTCGACGATCACCTCGGGCTGATCGTTGTCGGTGCGGAAGTCGTAGTAGTTGCCGGAGAAGTCCTCCGAGCCCGCGCTGGAGGTGTCCCAGGCGAACTGGCAGGCGAGCAGGCGGTTGATGTAGTTCGGGAAGTTGCGGTCGATGCGCACCGCCATGATGTCGCCGGGGTTGGCGTAGTAGTTCGTGCCGATGTAGCGCACGGTGGTGATGAGCCAGCCCGCGTCCACCCAACCGCTCGCGAACTTGTACCAGTAGTACATCGGCCGATCGCCGAAGGCCTCGCGGAAGCGGTCCATGTAGCCCGGCTCGCCCAGCCAGACGCAGATGCCGCAGTCCTCGGGGAGCTTGGGGCCCAGCTCGGCCCAGTAGTCGCGCCCGGCCCAGTTGAACTGCTCGCGCGTGAGGTCCGGGTAGCGCGGCTTGAGCATCTCCCAGTCGAGGTACTGCGCGCTGTAGGGGTAGACCACGAAGACGACCTGCACATCAGGTGCGACGCGCTTGATCTCCTCGTAGAAGATGCCGAAGACGTGCGCGTCGGCGGAGGCGCGGTCGTCGCCCCAGCGCTCGCGGTCGGCCTCGGAGCGATTGTTCCACATCTCCGGGTTGACCGGCCCGCCGCCGTCGGGGCAGTGCAGGACGGCCACGCCCAGGTTCAGGTCGTCCCACACCTGCGCGATCTCCCGCGCGCGCTTGCGGATCAGCTCATCATCGCTCCACGTGAAGAACAGGTCGCGCGTGTGCATCATGCCGGCGAAGCGCGGGTCGTTCGCGTCGCGCTCATCGTAGCCGACGTTGGTGCTCTGATACTCCTCGCCGACGATCCCCCGGGCGCGCGCGTAGGCGTTGAGCTCCCCCACCCAGTCGGCGTCCGCCCACGCCATCGCGTCTTCGCCGCCGTAGAGGTAGTCACCGAGCAGGTTCAGCTTGGCGCGCAGCATCCAGTCAACCTGCGGCTTGAGGGCCTCGGCCAGCTCCTCGCCGGTCTGCCCGTAGGCGGGATAGCTCTTGCGCATCTGCATGACGCTGCCGGTGCCGCGCCACTTGAAGTCGGGCCAGTCGCGCACGCGAGCCTTGATCGCGCCCACGCCCTCCGCGCCGCCCTCCAGCAGATTGCGGAAGGTGACGGCCGCGTAGAGCGCGCCCTGCTCGTCACTGCCGCACAGGAAGATCACGCGCCGGCCGCGGAAGGTCACGTAGCGGATCACGTAGCCCTGCTCGCCCGGATCGTCGCGCGTGATTCGCACGTCGCACTCGTCGATGATCGCCCGCGCGAGGTCGTTGCCGTAGGATTTCGTGATGACGATCGAGACGCCGTCCTCGGGGAGCGCCGCCGGATCATCGCTCTCCGTCACCGGCAGCGCCTCCGCGCCGATCTCCGCGAGACGCGCGTTGATCTCTTCGGCGCCGATGGCGGCCTTGCGCTGGCGCGGCGGCACGACGATCTGCCCGAGCGTCCGACTGCCCGCGCGCAGAAACCAGCGCGCGCTGCTCACGCGCATCTGCTTGGGCTGCGGGATCATGTCCTCATACGTGGCGGGTGCGGCGTGCGCCGCCGCCACGATGGCCAGCAGTGCGATGATTACAGCGAGCGTTCGCATAGTCAGAGACCTCCCACCGTCAGTTGCCCGTCTCCCCCAGCCACCGCACTGCGTTCAGCAGCAGCGTCTGCTCCGCGCCCCGCGGCCTGACCTCGCGGTCTCCCGAGCCGAGGCCGGTCGCCATCCCCCACGCGACGTAGCGTCCATCGCCCGCCCCGCCGCAGGCAATCACCGGCTGGGCCTGCGAGTCGATGACGAGCGTCGTGCCCGCCTCGCCAACGCTCAGGGGCACGTGATCGTAGTAGCTGTGCGCGAAGGCCTGCCCGACGCCCAGCCCGACGGTGATCGCGTGCTCGGCCGCGACCGCCAGCTCTGTCTCGCGCAGGGGACCGCCCGCGGCCGACGCGACCTCCGGGAAGAGCGCCTCGTAGCCGCGGATGCCGACCGCGTCGTGCGTCACCAGCAGCCCGCCGCCGCCACGCACGAACGCCCGCAGCGCCTCGCGCTCAGCCTCGCCGATGCTCAGGCCTCCGGGACGCATCTGCGGCAGCACCAGCACGTCGCAGGCCGCGAGGAACTCGGGCGTCAGTCCGTGCAGCGAAGCGGCCTCGATCCCCTTCGCGGCGCCGAGAGCCTGCATGATCGCCTCGCTCCCGTAGCCGCCCGCGGCCACGCCCACGTGCAGAGCATCGGTCGCGAACTTCGGCGGCGCGAGGCTGGCCAGCAGGCCCGCGAGTGCTTCTTCATCGAGCACGGTCAGTGGCCGGCTGCGCAGGTAGAAGGGTTCCTCGTGGCCGTCCTCGAAGACGACCTCGCCGCGCACGATGAGCGAGTAGATGCCCGGATCGAGCGACAGCGTCGCGGCCAGCTCGGCAGCCGGACCGTCCGTCGAGGCGTAGGGCGCGAGCGCCTCAGCCTCCCCGCCACGCGCGGGCATCACCAGCGGCTGCGCGGTGATCTGCGCGACGCCCGGCGCGGTCGCGTTGAGCCGCACGGTCACCGCCACCGCCTCGCCCGGCGCGTACGTGCGCTCAGGGGCGCCATTGGCGCCGGGCGGATACTCGAACTGCGCGGAGGCCGACTGCAGCGCGTGGGGCATGCGATCGACCGGCGTGGCGGTCGCGCCCGCGGCGATCGCGGGCAGCATGTCGCGCGAGAAGCCGGTCAGCGAAAAGAGCAGGAAGCCGTCGGCGCCCAGCTCGCGCGCGAGGGCAATCTGCTGCGAGAAGTTCACGGGGGTGTCCGAACGCGTCGGGCTAACGCCGATGCCCGCGTAGACCGGGATCGTGCCACCGACGAGGTCCATCTGCGGTGCGAGCTTGCGGCGGAAGTTGTCCACGTCGCCCGTGTAGTCCATCGGGCAAAGGAAGTCGAGGTAGCCCTCGTGCGACCACGTGATCCAGTCCTGCGCGTCGTTCTCCGGCGCACCGGTCACGCTTGCGCGCGCCGCCAGTGAGATCTTCAGGTCGGGGTCGATGGCCGCCAGCCGCTCACGCATCTCCGCCACCAGCGAGGTCTGCAGGTGCCGCCGCCAGTCGCGGTAGGCGGCAAGGTGCTTGCCGCCCGCCCAACACTCGGCGGGCCAGTCCTCGACCGTCACACGCGCCCACTCCTGGAACTGCTCGCGGCAGCGGTCGCAGTAGCAGTAGCGGCTCGACGGGTAGCGCATGAAGTCGTAGTGGATGCCATCCACGTCGAAGCGCCGCGCCATCTCCTCCATCGCGGCGATCTCAAGCTGCCGGTTGCGCTCGTCGGACGGATCGAGCCACCGGTGGCTCCAGCGGTACCGCTGATCCTGCTCCTCCTCGCCCATCGCCTGCTCCACCGAGACGACGAAGCGCCCCTCCTCGAAGAAGCCATCGACGACGCCCTCGGCGGCGCGGTAGACCTGCCAGTTGCCCCGCCACGGATGGACCTCGATCCCGTGCGCGTGCGCGGCCGCGATGCACTCGGTCAGATGATCGCGCTCCGTGACCTGCGGCAGCACGTCGCTCGGGTAGGCGGCCGCGCCGGGCGTGCACATGTTCGGGAAGATCGCGTTGAAGTTCGCGGCCGCAAGCTCCGACATGATCGCGTCCCAGTCGGTGTCATCGCCGGGCATCCCCGACCACACACCGCGCAACTCGTAGGGCCGCGAGGGGAAGCCTGCCGCGACCGCGCGCTGGGCGGCGTCACGCGCCTGCCCGGCAAGGCCGACAGCCTGGGCGTAGTCCTCGCGCGCAAGCGCCGCCCGCGCCTCGCCGGCCAGCTTGGCGGCTCGGCGCGCGATCGGCCCGGCTTGCTCGTGGCCGCTCACGTCCGCGACGAGCGCCTCGAAGCTCGGGTAGTCGGTGTCCGTGGTGCCGCCGGCGATCGCACCCTCGACCGCCGCCTGCCACGTGCCTGGCACGAAGTGCCCGATCGTCGCCAGCAGCAGGTGATACTGCGCGGCGGTGTCCGCGTCCGGCCAGAAAACGTGCGCGACCCAGAGCGAGTGGTCGGTCATCACGACCGCGGGAGTGCCCGTTGCCTTGCCCTCGGAGTCGAGCCAGTCGGCGATCACGCGCGCGCCCTCGGTCAGCTCCGTCGCCACGTAGCAGCTCTTCGACTCCTGCCGCAGTTGCGCGGGGAAGCCGGGCGGAGCGTCGTCGGTGAACTGCATCGTGTGAAGCTGACCCTCATACTCGTTGCGCCGGTAGGTCACCACTTCGAGGCCGAGCATCTCCTGCAGCGGGGCGGGCACGGAGAAGAGCCACATGACGTTGCCGCCGCCGGCCACGTAGTCGAGGATCGCCTGCGTGTGCTCGGGGGTGGTGTCGATCGTGAAGGGGAAGATCGCGAGCCGGTAGCCCGCCAGCGAGCCCGCCACGATCTGCTCGTCGGTGATGATGTCGTACTCGACGCCGTTCTGATCGAGCCCGCGCTTGACCGCTTCGTAGTAGGTGCCGATCCCGGCGTCGGGGTGCTTCTCCAGCGAGAACGTGGCCCGCACCAGGGCGACGTCGGCGGCGTAGGTCGATGAGGCCGCGATCAGCGCGACGATGACCGGCATGAGGATGCGACGCAAGGCGCTCACTCCCCGAGCGACTGATAGACCCTCGGCACGTCCGGACTGACCGCCGTCCGGCGGGCGGGCAGAACGACGTCATCGTTCAGCTCGACCTCCGGCAGGTCCGTCACGTCCACGCTGCAGTGATCCATCGCGATGCGGCCGATGATCGGCGCCTCCTGCCCGCGGATGCACACCATCGGCAGGTGCTTCGCGCGTCCCCACGCGGCGGAGGTGCGCGCGAGGAAGCCCCGCACGGCCACCTGCGGGCGTTCGGCGAGGCTACGCGGCATCATCTCCAGCCCGTGCGCATAGCCGATCGGCACGGTTGCGAGCCTCGTCTCCCGCCGCGTGTTGAACTCCCCACCGTAGCCGATCTTCCCGCCGACGCCGACCGTGCCGATGTGCACGATGCGGCTGCGCAGCTCGAAGGTGTTGCGCAGGTCGAGGTCGTGCGTCTTCACGTGCGTGGGGTACTGCCCGTAGAGGAGCGTGCCAACGCGCACCATCTCCAGGTGCGTCTTCGGCTCCTCCAGCACCAGGCGGCTGGCCGCGCAGTGCACGATCAGGTCGCGCCGGTCGGCGGCGGTGCGCAAGTCCTCGGCGAGCTTGACGAACATCCGCGTGCTGACGCCCGAGCGGAAGAGGTCCAGCCCGTCCGCCATTGCGCCGGAGCCGGGCGGCCCGTAGTGCGTGTAGAGGCCCGTCACCTTCAAGCCCACCCCGCTCGCCGCGTCGATGATGTCAATCGCGCGCTCGTCGGAGGGCAACCGCGCGAGCCCGGTGTCCACGAAGACGTGCGCGTTCACGCTCTTGCCGAGCGCCTCGGACGCCTCGTGCAGCCATGTCACGTGCTCGGAGCACGCGACCGTCGCGGTGATCCGCGCCTCAACGAGCGCCTCGCACTCCCCCGACGCTGCGGGCATGAAGCACAGGATCGGCGCGTCGATCGCCGCCTCACGCAACGCCACGCCCTCGCCGACCGAGCTGACGCCCAGCCACGTCGCGCCCGCCTCGAGGAACACGCGCGCGGCCCCGACGAGCCCGTGCCCGTAGGCGTTGCTCTTCACCACCGCCATCAGCCGCGCCCCGCGGCTCGCGCGCTCGCGGACCACGGCAGTGTTGTGCGCCAGCGCCTCAGGATCGACCACCACGCGCGTCGTCGGGTTCATCGCTCTCCTCGCTCACCATCGGAGCTTCCACTCGGCTGCAATGATTGCACGCCCTCAACCGCGAGGACGAACAGCGCCAGCAGCGCGATCAGGGATGACACGTCCGCCGCGTCCGGTCGCAGGCGCGCGAGGAAGGCATCCAGCGCGCTCGCCTCCACCACCTGCGCGTCCATCGGTCGCAGGCGCTCGCGCACCTCGGCATCCGTCAGGCGCGCCGGATCGGACTCGGCTGCGTCGAGGTTGACTGCGCAGGCCGCGATCTCCTCCTCGCCCGAGCGCAGCGCGTACACCCCGCGCTCCGGTGCCACGAACTGCCAGTCGTCATCGCCAGTAACGACAGACGGGCTGGAAGCCCGTCCTACAAACGACGAGACGGCAGCGACGGCCGGCTCGGAAGCCCGTCCCACAGACGACGGAACAGCAACGACGGACAGGCTGGAGCCCGGTCCTGCAAAGGCAGGGACGGCGCCGACTGTCGGCTCGCCGGGCGCGCCCGCGAGGATCGCCGGCTCGGTCCCGGCTGCCAGGTGCATCGCGAGCCGGTGCATCAGCGGCACGAACTCGGGGATGCGCACGAGGTCGCCCCAGCCGTCGTCGGGGGAGGTCGCGAAGAGCAGTGTCCGAGCGCGCCCATCCGCGCCCTCGATGAGCGCCGGCATGCCGTCGTCGTAACGCGCGAGGACGCTCACATCCGCATCGTCGCCGATCGTCACCCGCGGCAGCGTCGTGAAGCGCCCGGCGGTCAGATCGCCCGCGCCCGGATCGGCGAAGCCCGCCAGCGGCCCCCGGTCCGTCGTCATCTCCGCGAGCGCCGCGCCGTCCTCGCGGCGGAGCGCATCGCCCAGCGTCACGCCGCCAAGGCCCACCGCATCCAGCATCGCGGGGCTCGCGGTCGCGTAGAGCATCACGCCGGTGCCACGCCCGGTGAGCGCGCGCAGCGCCGCCAGCTCGGCGTCCGTCGCGTCGC
Organism: Candidatus Zipacnadia bacterium; assembly: GCA_029821635.1. GTDB lineage: Bacteria > Armatimonadota > Zipacnadia > Zipacnadales > UBA5352 > UBA5352. Next base: position 6,852 of record JALGSW010000010.1, on the reverse strand, counting down.
CTGAGGCGAAGATCACCGCGTCAAGGTCGGACTCGCCGCTGAGCGCGTCCGGCCGCACGACCTCGACCGCCGATCGTGGGTCGCCCGCCGGCCACGGGTCGAGCGCCGCCTCGATGAAGCGCGTCTCGCGCTCGGGGCCGATCACCGCCACGCGCAGGCGCTCACGCACCAACGCGGCGAAGACGCGCTCGTCATCGCCCGGCATCGCGTCGGCGGGCAGGCGCGCGGCGCAGGTGAGCAGCCCGGCCTCGGGCGCCGGCGCCTCGACCGACGCGACCGACCGCGCGTCCGGCAGCAGGTCGATCCCCGCCGTCGCGCTCTCCCCGGCGCACTCCACAGTGAGCGGCACGCGCCCCTGACCCTCGCCCCACGTGCGCGCGCGCACCAGCAACTCCAGCGGCCGGCCGCGCGTCAGCACCGGCGAGCTCGCCTCCACGCGGGTGACCGCGGAGTTGCCGCCGATCTCCCCGCCCGCATCGAGCACGATCGCTCGAGCCTGCCTGTCCGCCGACGGCGGCAGCGCGCCCAGCGAGGACGCCTGCAGGTCCGTCGCCACGAAGACGCGCGCGATCGGCCGGTCACCATCCAGCGTCGCGGCGACGTCGTCGCCAAGCCGCGCGCGCCGGTCGCTCAGCGTCGCGGACGCGATCATGCGCTCCGCATCGGCCACCGCCAACACCGCCGCGGCCTCACCGCCGGTGTCACGCACAATGACCTCCTCACCATCGGGCAGCGCGTCGAGGACCGCCAGCGCAGCTTCACGAGCGCGGTCGATGGGGCGGCCGCGTGAGCGGCCATCGTCCAGCCGGGCGTCCATGCTCGGCGAGGTGTCCAGCACGATGGCAGTGAGCCCCAGCGGCTCGCCGAGACGCGCGAGGAGCGCTCGGTCGCTCAGCGGCCCCGCAAGCACCAGCGCGAGCAGCATGAGCGCGAGGCAGCGGAGGAGCAGCGAGACGATGCGGCGGATGCGTGTGGTGCTGCGCCGCTCGCGCTGGACGCGGCGCAGGAGCATCAGCGACGGGAAGCGGTGCAGCCGCGGCCGCGGGCGGCCGAAGAGGTGGATGAGGATCGGCACGATGACCGACGCGGCGGCCGTCAGCCAGACGGGACTCGCGAGTGTCATCGCTCAACCACGCCCGGTCCTCCGGGAAGCACGTTCGCGCCTGCGGGTGGTCTCACTGCAGCGCGACGATCCAGTCGGCCAGCCGCCGGCGGACCTCGTCGTAGTCCGCGAAGCTCCACACGCCGGGCACCTTCAGATGACCCGCGACGGCCTTCGCGCCCTCGTCGGTCACGAGCGTCCCGCCGATCCACTCGCCCTGCGTCGGCCAGCCGGCCCACTGCGAGTAGTCGATCTCCGCGAGTTTGCTCGCCATCCATGCGCGCGAGGTCTCCACGATCTGTTTCTGCTGGGCACTGCCCTCCGCCAGCGCGCGCTCACACAGCCGGTCCCACGTGTAGAGGTAGTGATAGTCGTCGATCCCCTCGCGCAGGGCCTCGAAGCCGATCGACGGGCCGCCGGTCTCTTCGCCCATCGGCGGGTAGCGGTGCATGAAGATGAACCTCACGTCCGGGTCCGCCGTGTACGGATCGTCGAGGACCGAGCGGTAGGACCACGTAAACGCGCCCCTCGCGCCGGTGTTCCAGAGGTGGAAGCCCTGCGAGAAGCGCGCGTTCTCCGGCCGGTGCCCGGAGATCTCCACGTTGTAGTACCAGAGCGTCTTCCCGAGCTGCTCCATGCGCGCGCGGAACTGTTCCCACGCGACCGCGTCGTAGACGCCGCGCTGGAGGAACGGTCCGTCGTGGAAGTTCAGATAGTCGATCAGCGGCAGCGCCTCCTCGAGGCCCTCGGGGTGGCCGTTCATCCCGTCGGCTTCGACGGGCAGCCCCATCTCCTTGAGGATCGCCATCTCCACCATCATCCGCTCAAAGACCGGGCGATGCTCGAAGGCCTCATCCACGGGCTGGAAGATGATCTCCGGCCAGCCCTCCTCCTCGGCCCTGTCCAGCACGGCCTGGATGACGCCCCTGTAGGCGGCCGCGTACTCCGGCGTGCCGACCTCCCCGGACTGCTGCGCGAAGCGCCAGATGTCCCCGGCGATCAGCCACTGGATCGGCTCCGTGAAGCCCGCCGCGACGTAGCCCTCCATCGCGCGCTCGAGGTTCGTATCGCCGGTCCAGTGCATCACCACGCGACCGTCCAACATCTCCGTCTCGACACCGTGGTTGCCGCACAGCCCGACGGACGTCATCCCGTGCGCAGCCTGATCGCGGAACTTCTCCTCGATCGCGTCCGGCGCGTCGGAATAGGTGCGATGCATGTAGTCGTACATCCCCCAGGCGATGCCCTCAGGCCGCATCAGCTCGATCGGCATCACCTCTAGCTCAACCGGCACCTGCGTATCGCCGCCGCTCGCGGAAATCGTGATGGTCGCGCGGTAGAGGCCGGGGGCCGCGTCGTCCGGCACCTGCACCGTGAACCAGTACCACCGCGAGCTGTCCGCAGGCACGTCCACCGGGTGCATGTCCTCGATGAAGGCGGGCAGCGACAGCATCTCATCGGTCCGCGGGTGGATCTTCCGCACGAGGTCGCGCACGACGCCGGCGTACACCGCGCCCTGCGGCAGCGAACCGGCCTCGCCGGAGAAAGCGTCGATCGCGGCGCTCATGCCCGTCTGATCGTCCAGCGCACGCACTGCGAAGCTGATCGGCTCCCTCTCACCGGGCGCGGCGAAGACGCGCAGCGTCGGCGCGAGTTGTTCGGCGGTCGGCACGATCGCGGGCATGACCGCGTCGAGGTAGTTCGCTGCGAAGGGCACGTAGCCGCGCGCCCGATCCGCCTCGGGCAGCGCGGGCATCGGCGTCAGGTCCACGTGCTGCAAGGGGGGCGCCTCCTCGAGGTCGGTCGGCTCGAACGTCAGGTCATCGTACCAGGCCGTGATCGGCCCGCGCCGGTTGAAGTTCGTCCACAGCCGCAGGCGGAGGAACTTCGCCCCCTCAGGCGGCTGGCACAGCGCGACGAAGCGTCGCCAGTCAGTGTCCTCGTCGACCAGGATCGCGTTGTAATCCGCGCCCAGCCACGTGCCGTCCTGGCCCAGGTATACCACCGCCACGTGCGCGGTGCCGCCATCGGCGCCCTCGACCTTCATCCATGCGCTGAGGCGGTAGACACGCACACCCGCGGGCAGCTCGATGTTGCTCTGCTGCCAGAGGCCGTCGTCGATGGCGCGCTCGACGCCGGTGCGCACGGAGAAGTCTCCCGCGTGCGCCGCGTCGTCATCGCGCCCCCAGTCCGGCTCCTGCCGCCCAAGTTCTGGCGTGTCACCGGACCTGGTCGTGACCCAGCTAAAGCCCCAGCCGTCGGGGATGCCGTCGCCGTCCTCGTCGAGCTCGAAGCCGGGGTTGGCGATGAGGTTCTCCTGAGCGCAGGCGAGGTGCACGGCGCCGAGGGCAGTGCAGATGACGAACAGCGCGACGATCGGGCGAGCGATGCGTGATGCAGAGGCCTTCATCGTATGCGACCCCCAGACGGTGCGATTCAAGGACGCAACAACGTGGCGTCGCCGATCGGACGGCCGACGTGCTCAGGAGCGCTCTCGCGGCAACCTGACCTCGAAGTGAACGCCATCCTGATCGGTGCTGACGGTCAGCGTGGAGCCGAGCCGCTCGGCGAGGAACGCGCACAATGGCAGACCCAGCAGCGGCGGAGCGAGCGTGTCACGGGCGGCGTCATCGGAGACCGAGGGCACCCGCCCAACTCGGATCGGCTCAGTCAGCTCGGGCCCCGAATCGGTCACGGTCAGGACCAGTTCCTCGCCATCCTGGCGCGCCGCGATGCGCACCGCGCCACCGGGCTGGCTGCGGTCCATGCTGCTCAGAAGCAAGTGGTAGACAAGCTGCTTGAACGCCCGCTCCTCGGTCGAGATCTCCGGGAGGCCGGGCTCCACATTCATCTCTACCTGCAGGTTCTCCCGCCGCGCCTGTCCCGCGAGCAGGTTCTCGATCCGCCGGATCATCTGCAGCGGGGCGATGGGGTGTTCCTCACCGGCAAGGTAGTAGCTCCGACTGCGGCCCACGTCAAGGATGTCGTTGATGAGCCGCAGGATACGCTCGCCGCCCTCATGGCACTCCGCGGCCGCATCGAGCTGCTTGTCCGGCATCTCCCCGAGCGTCCCGGTCGTGAGCAGTTCGGAGAAGCCCATCACCACGTTCAGCGGCGTGCGTAGCTCGTGGCTGATGTTCGACATCAGCCGCTCCTGCACCCGCGCGAACTGCGCGACCGCGTCGTTCGCCTCGTTGCCGTCGAAGCCCACGACGACGAACCCGGCGGTGCCGGCATCAGCGGCCGGGTACAGCCGTGCCATAAGCCGCACGACCACCGGGGCTCCGGTGTGCGTGCGCATCGAGCAGGCGTCCGCCTCGGCTTGACCGCGCTCCACCGCCTCCTCGAAAATCCGGCGACAGGCCTTCTCCGGGCTGTCGTCGGCAAAGAGGTCACTGAAGTGATTGCCCGGCGCCAGGCGCGCAGGCCCCACCATCGTCGTCGCCTCGTCGTTCGCAGCGAGGACGCGCCCGGTCTGCGCGTCCAACGCCACCGCGGGCATCAGCGCCGCGCGCACCACGGTCCGGACAGCGTCGCCCTCGGCCGCCTCCGGCCTGGGCCCGACAAGATAGAGCAGGATGAGGATCAGTGCGGTCGCGCCGATCATCATGACCGGGAATCCGATCAGTGCCGCCGGCCGCAACTGCACGAGGTGCGCGGCTACGGACATGACCAGCATGAGGACAAGCAGAATAGCGGTTGCGTAGAGCAGCGAACGCCGGCTACGATTGGCGTCATCGCCGCCGGACTCAACTGCAGGCTCCTGTATTGACAAAGAGCAGTCCCTCCTCGGTGCGCCGAACAGGCTCTCAGACGCGGCTCAACGGCACGCCGCCCCACACGCGACCGGCGGCAGTGCAGTCAACGAATAGGCTTCCTCGCGTGCCTGAAAACTACCTCTACGATCTCCCGGCAGACCAGTACTTCCTCCGAAGCGCCCTACGCCCGCTGCCTTCAGCCCCTCAGCGCGGTACGCAGGTCGAGCGCCAGCAGCCTCGCCGCGAAGCCCACTTTGAGCAGCGCGATCGCGCCACCGTACCTCCACCACGCCACCCGTCCCCGGTAGTGCACCTCGTAGAACCTCACGAAGCTGCGGTGCGATTCGACGAGCATCCGCCGCCGCACCTGCCCGGTCGAAGCGCCGCCGACGTGGTCCATCGACGCCTCCGGCGTGTACCAGATATTCCACCCGGCGTCCCGCAGACGCCTGCACAGGTCCACATCGTTGAAGAAGATCGGGAACTGCTCATCCATCCCCCCGACCTGCGCCAGCGCCTCGCCACGGATGAGGATCGACGACGCCATCGGCTGATCGACCTGCCGCTCGTCGTCGTAGTCCCACCACGTCATACGGTACTTGCCGAACCGGCGGCTGCGCGGGAACAGCCGACTCAGCCCCAGCGCCTCGTACAGCACCACGTCAGGCGTCGGGAAGCTCCGGCAGCTCGCCTGCACGGAGCCGTCGGGCAGGATCAGCCGCGGCGCGACCGCGCCCGCCTCGGGGCAGCGCGCCAGGAAGCTCACGAGCGTGTCAAGCGCGCCCTCATGCACGACGACGTCCGGGTTCAGCAGCAGCACCTGCTCCCCCGACGCCAGCTCGATCCCCTGATTGTTCCCCGCCGCGTAGCCGAGGTTCGCATCGTTCGCCACCAGCGTCACGCCCGGGTGCGCTTCGGCCACCATCGTGGCCGTGCCGTCCTCGGAGGCGTTGTCCACCACGATGACCTCGCGCGTGACCGCGTCGGGCGCGTCGCGAAGGCTCGTCAGGCACGCGTCGAGGTAGTCGCGCGTGTTCCATGAGACGATCACGATCGACAGCGCCGGCGCGCTCATGATGCACCAGCCGCCCTCTGATAGCCCTCGACGGTGCGGCGCGCGGTCTCCAGCCAGTCGAACTGCCCCACGCGCGCCCTCCCCCGCCCCGTCAGCGTCTCGCGCAGGTCCGCGTCCGCCAGCACCCGCAGCAGCGCATCGGTGATCTGCGCCTCGTCGCGGGGATCGACCAGCAGCGCAGCGTCGCCCGCCACCTCCGGCATCGCCGAGACGTTCCCGGCGATCACAGGCGTCCCGCACGCGAACGCTTCCAGCAGCGGGATCCCGAAGCCCTCGTAGAGCGATGGGAAGAGGAACGCGTCCGCGCCTGCGTAGAGCGCGGGCAGATCGGCATCGGGCACGTAGCCGACAGGCTGGACGTCGCGCCCGGCGGCCTCAATTACTCGCTCCGTCGCATCGGCCTGCCAGCCGCGCTTGCCGACCAGCACGAGTCTGTGCGGCAGGTCGGCGCTGCGCTTGGCCGCGCGGAAGGCGCCGATCGCACGTGGCAGGTTCTTCCGCGGCTGCCGCACGCCCACGAAGAGTACGTAGGGCCGCTCGACCCCGTGCCGCGCGAGCACCTCGGCCGTCCAGGCCGGCTCGGGCGCCGCGAACCCCGGCGGCAGGGCGTTGTGCGTGACACTGACGCGTTCGCGATCGACTCCGTAGACGCGCGCGATGTCCTCGCAAGTGCACTCGGAGACCGCGAAGACGTGCTTCGTGACCGACAGCGTCGAGCGCAGCCCCAGGTCGAGGATGAGACGATCCTTCAGCGAGAACCACTCCGGGAAGAGGCGGAAGCTGATGTCATGCACCGTGGTCACGAGCGCGGGTCGCCTGATCCGCGGCCCGTTGTACTGCACGTGCAGCACGTCCAGGCCCAGCGTACGTGCCGCGCGTGGCAGCGCCCGCAGCGTCCAGAGGCGCGCGTTCGTCGC
>JALGSW010000135.1 GCA_029821635.1 Candidatus Zipacnadia bacterium | reverse complement strand
CGCAGGGCTCGTGCGGCCCCGCCAGACGGCATACGGCAGACGACGCGGGTTGGCCCCCCCGACGGCGGACGGCAAACGGCAGGGCAACGCCTACAACCCGCCCACCAAATCCCTCGTCTCCGCCATCTTCCACGTCTCACCGCCGTCGGGCGACATCATGACCGCCCGGCGGTTGCCCACGTGGTCGTTGCGGTAGAACCAGTGGGTGGACCAGTAGTCGTACGAGACGAACAGCCGCCCCTCCTGGTCGATCATCAGCCGGTGGTAGAAGACGCTGTATTCCGAGAACGCCGCGCGCACGAGGACCTTCGGCTCCTCCCATGGCTGCCCCGGGCGCTTGCGCTGGTACGCCAGCGTGGCGTGGCTGCTGTTCGGGAACGGTTCGCCGTAGCGCCACAGACGGAAGACCACGTGCAGCGAGTCGTCCGGCCCGCAGACGAAGCCGATGTAGGTCTGGCTCAGGCCCTCGCCGGCGAGCACCGGCTCCGTCCAGCCCGTGCCATCCTCCAGCGGCTGCGAGTACTGGAACGGTCGCCCGTGCGTTCCGATGAGCACGTGCGGACGCCCGGCGCTGTCCATCGTGATACTCGGCGAGTTGTGCACGTCGTTCGCGGGCGGACCGTAGCCGATGAGCGTGGGCTCGCCCATCGTGCCGGTCGCGCGGTCGTAGGTGCCAACGTACTGCGGCACGCCGGGCACCTTCTTCTCCGGATCGGTCGCCTCGCCCCACGCCACGTGCACGAGGTCATCGCGCGAGACCACGCTTGACGGCATACCTGAGTGCGAGGACATGCCGATGCAGGCGCGCGTGATCAGGACCGGCTCGCCGATCTCCAGCGCGCCATCCACCATGCGGGGCACGAACAGCTCGAGGTCGTTGAGGCTGCGCCACTTCAGGTTCGGGTCCTTCGCGGTCCGCCGGAAGCGCACGAACGGCGGCGGGCCCTCGGGCGTGTTGTGCCCCGAGAACTGCTCGATGTCGATGCCCCCACGCGCCCCCGGCACTTCGGACACCGCGAAGGTCCGCCCGCCATCGTTCGAGTACACGATCGCGTTGCTGGCGCCGCAGTTCGCCGGCAGGTAGACGCCACCGTCACTGTCGAACGCGATCTTCGTCGAGGACAGCCGGACCGGCTCACCCTCGAAGCTCTCCGGGCGCGAGGTGATGGCATCGTTCACGCGCGTCTCGACCCACGCGCCGTCGCGCCACGTCGAGAGGCCCGAGCCGGTGCGCATGTAAGGCCTGTTCTGCGGGTCGAAGTAGGGCTGGTAGTCGAGCGCGTAGTCGGGCAGGTAGCCGAACTGCTCGTTCTCGTGCGCGTACGGGCGAAGCTCAAGCGGCATCTCCAGCGGTCGCGACGCGGGCGCCTCGCCCGGCTTGAGCGTGATCGTCGAATACGTGGAGATCTCGGGCGTATCCGCGGGCGTGATGCGCACGTGCGCGACGTGCGGTCCGTCGCCCTCGGGGACCGTGTAGCGCACCGGCACCGGCGCCGCCTCGCCGCCGGCCAGCGTCAGGTCATAGCGCGCAAGCTCCAACGGGCATCTGTCGCCGACGAACTCGACGGTCAACTCGAACTGTCGCTCGTAGGTCGCGTTGTTGTGCGCGCGGAACGTCACCTCGCCCCGGCTGCCGGGCTCGGCGTAGACCGTCCGCTGGTAGGGCGTGAGCAGCCAGCGGTTCTCGATCAGCGGGAACCACGATGCCGGGTCGGGGGTCCAGAGGCAGGCGTTCTCGATCGGGTCGCCGGCCTCCCAGCGCGTGAGCCCGTCGGCGTTGATGACACCGTAGGCGGCGGGCAGGCGCAGTTCCCAGGGGATCGCGTCGCGATGCTCGTCGGCGGGGACGCTCAGCACGAACGCACCCTCACCGTTGGGCTCCAGCGTGCCTATCGGAGTGCCATCGGCGGCGAGGAGCGTCGGCGCGGCCGCGCCCGCGGGCGTCTCGGACGCTTCGATGCTGAACTCGCCATCGCGTGGCCCGAAGGCGATGACCGCGGGCTGTTCGGGGCTGCCGAGGACGATCGGCTCCTCGTGGCGTTGGTCCTTGTGCCCACGCGCGGTCTCGATGATGTAGCGCGGGCAGTTCGTGCGGAATCCCCAGCGCATGTTGTTGCCGTAGCGATCACCCGAGACGGTGATGTTGAGCGCGTAAATGCCCGGGCGCTCGACCTGCGTGCTCAGGCGCACGGTCTGTGGCGGCCCGAGGGCGGTGCCGGTCGGCTCGCCGTCATCGGGGATGAACGCTTCCTGCAGGACCTTGCGGTCGGGGCTGACGAGCAGCGCGCGCAGTTCGGTGGTGACGGCCCGGCGGTTGCGGTCGCGCTTCACGACCTCGACGACCAGTTCGCCCGGCTCGGCCATGAAGTACACGCCCCCGCATCCGCCGATCAGCGGCTCGAACTCAGGCTTCGCCATGGCGACCTCCTGTGCGGCGGCGTTCGTGCATACGAGCGCGGCGAGCAGCAAGAGCGCGACTGCAGTCATGCGTAGGTTCATGGTTTGGCTCCTTCTGGACTGCCGGGCGTCGTGCCGTACGGAGGGGCCGCCCTGAGGCGCGAACGTCGTTTGTGAGCACCGAAGTCGGCCCGGTCGTTGGGCGCATAGAGTGGGCGTTCATTGTCACGCGCGGGCCGACTTCGCGTCCGCCGATCTCGCTGGCGCTCGATCGCCGGCGCTCAGGCGGCCCCTCCGCACGGCAAACGACGCCCTCGCGTCGCCGCCCCCCCTACCCCTCCAGCCCCAGCACCCTCTGCGCGTTCTTGTGCGTGACCTTGTCGAAGACCGTCTGGCTGATCTTCCCCTGCGCCAGCGCGTCCTCCAGGAAGTCCTTCAGATGGATGAGCACGTCGGCCTTATTGCTCGGTCGGCAGACATCGGTGCCCCAGAGGAGCTGGTCCTGGAACTCGTCGAGGAACGCGTAGCCGAACTCCGGGTCGCGGCTGATGGCGTTGAAGCCGCTGCCCGCGGACATGTCGCCGTGCAGGTTCGGGTAACGCCGCATCATCTCGGGGATGCGCCCGCCCTCGACCACCGGGCCCTTCGGGTAGCCGCCCCAGGTCTCCTCGGTCACGTCGCCGCTGATGTATGACCACCACGGGTTCGAGTGCGCGAGGAAGATCATCTCCGGGTGATCGGCGACCTGCTTCTCCAGCCGCGGCAGGCCGTACTCGTCGATCAGCCCGTACATGCCGCCCTCCTGCGTGGCCACGTGGAAGGTCAGCGGCAGGCCGACGCGCTCGGCGTGGTCGAAGAGGTTGGTCACGCGCGGATCGTCCCACCACAGGTTCGCGGTCATCTCGCCGAGGCCCTTACAGCCCTTCTCCTTGTAGTGCTCCATGACCCAACTGAAGTCGAAGCTCGGCGAGTTGTTGCTCAGCCGCGGGTCGATGTTGCAGAACGGGATGAAGCGGTCCGGGTACTGCTCGGCGATCGCGAGGATGTCCTCGTTGCTCTGGGTGAGGGCGTTGCACTCGGGGAGCGTCAGGGGCAGCATGACGCCCATGTCGATGCCGACCTCATCGTACATCTCGATGAACTGCTCGGGCGACGCCGGACCGTCCGCGTCCTTCGTCCAGCCGATGTCCGAGATTTGCGCGATGTGAATGTGAATGTCGATGAACATGGATCGCGCCTCCCAGCGCAATTTCGTTGTCGTTCTCCCCCCTCTTCCGGAACGGAGAGGGGGTCAGGGGGAGAGGTCAGAGCCCCAGCAGTTGCACCGCGTTCCCGCCCATGACCTTGTCGTAGACTTCCTGCGAGATGTGGCCGTCCGCCAGCGCCTCGTCTAGGAAGTTCTTGAGGTGCACGAGCACGTCGTAGCGGTTCTTCGGCGCGCACACGTCGGTGCCGAAGAGCAGCTTGTCCTGGCACTCGGTCAGGAACCAGTAGCCGAACTCCGGGTCGCGGCTGACGGCGTTGAAGCCGCTGCCCGCGGACAGGTCGCCATAGACGTTGGGGCTGTTCATGATGAGGTCGACCGCTTTGCCGCCCTCGATGACGGGGCCCTTCGGGTAGCCGCCGCGCGTCTCCTCAGTCACATCCCCGCTGATCTCCGACCAGAACGCCTGTGAGTGGCACAGGAAGACCAGACCGGGGAACTTGTCCACGGCCCCCTCGAAGCGCGGCAGATTCAGGTCATCGACCATCCCGTAGGTCCCGCCCACCTGCGTGGCGACGTGGAAGGTCACGGGCAGCTCAAGCTCCTGGGCGTGGCGGAAGAGGTTCTCGACCATCGGATCATCGAAGGGCATGTTGGCCGTGACCTCGCCGATGCCTTTGCAGCCCGCGTCCTTGAACCAGCTCATCAGATGGCCGAGGTCGGCGTCGGACGAATTGCGCACCTGCTGCGGGTGGACGTTGCAGAACGGGATGAAGCGCGGCCAGCGCTCGCAGATCTCCAGCACGTCCTGCACCGACTGGATGTGATGCGAGCACTCCGGGTTGGTGCCGGGCAGGATGACCGCCCGGTCGATCCCGACCTCGTCGTACATCTCGATGAGCTGCTCGGGCGTGGCGTAGGTCTGACCGGTCCCGAGGCGGATTGGCCCGGGGTGGTGGCGCGTGTGGACATGAACGTCGATGACCATGCAGGTCCCTCCATGCGGACTCTTGGCGCGAGCGTCGCGTCTTCGTGCCCGGTTCGCCGTGGGGAGGGAGGGACCTGCATGGTTGGGGGTTCGCGCTTTGCGCGTGCTGTTCTCCCCCTCTCCCGCTTGCGACATGTCGCTTATGTCGCCCAACCCCTAAGGGGTCGAGAGGGGGCCGGGGGTGAGGCAGTCGTTCGCCGCGACGACCAACGGCGCCTCACCCCTTCGGCCGTCTCGCTGGCGCTCGTCGGCCTCTTCCCCTCTCCGTTCCGGAGAGGGGCGTCGGGAGCCGTCGCGGCATTCTGAAGCCGAGCCGCAGACCACACCCCCTCCGGAACGGAGGGGGTGCCCGATCCCGCCCCCGGGCGGGAGAGGGCGGGGGAGGCGCCGTTGGAGGCCCTCCCCGCCCTCCCGTCGAACAATCGCCCACCACCTACGCGATCCGCGGGAGGCTTCCATCATGCGACCGATCCGGGCAGGCTTCGTCGGCTTTGGCGAGATCAATACGCCGCGCGAGATCATCGAGCGCAAAGTCTCGCAGGCTCAACAGGCCCTCGAAGCCGAGGGCCTCGAACTGGTCACCACCGCGCCGGTCAGCGACGATCCGGCCGGCAGCGACGTCGCCCGCGCACTGAATGACCTCGCGGGCAAGGACTTCGACCTGCTGATCCTGTGCCTCGCGGGCTGGATCCCCTCGCACGCGGTCATCGCCATCGCGGACGCGTCCCGGCACAAGCCGATGATCCTCCTCGGCCTCACCGGCTGGGAGAGCGCGGACGCGCCGGGCGGGCGCTTCGTCACCACCGCCGACCAGGCCGGCACCACGGCCCTGCGCAAGCCCATGCAGGACCTCGGCTACACCTTCAAGTACATCCCGACCTTCCGCGGCGAGGAGCTGCCGGTCGAGCGCATCGTGAACTACGCGCGGGCGGCCCGCACCGCCACGATGCTGCGCGGCGCGCGCGTCGGCACGATGGGCTCGCGCGACATGCGCCTCTATGGGACCCAGTACGACGGCGTCTCGCTGCGCGCGAAGATCGGGCCGGAGGTCGAGCCCTTCGAGATGCTGGAGATGGTGCAGGCGATCGAGAGCCTCGACGAGGCGCGGGTCGAGGCGCTCTCCGCGCAGGTCCGCGAGCGCTGGGAGTTCACGAAGGAGCCGCAGCCGGGCACGATCGAAAACACCGTGCGGCTCTATCTCGCGGTGCATCAGAAGGTGCGCGAGCGCGGCTTTGAAGCGATCACGCTGATAGACGTGGATGGTGTAAAGAAGCTTCTCGGCTTCGCGCCCGCTGGCGTGTTCATGCTGCTGCACGAGCAGGACGGCATCCCGACCGTCCCCGAGAACGACATCCCCGGCGCGGTCACGCAGCTCATCGTGCGCTACCTCACCGGACAGATCGGCGCCTACATGGAGTTCTACGAGTTCCACCGTGACGGGATGCTCATGGGCGTGCCAGACTACGTGCCGACGGAAGTCGTCGATGGGCCTGTCAGGGTCATGCCGACAGCTTTTGGAGAATTCGGCGAGGGGCTGCTGAACGTCTCGGCGGTGCGCACCGGCCCGGTGACGCTGGCGCGCTTGACGCACACGGGCGATCGCTACATGATGCACATCGTGACCGGCGAGGCGAAGACGCCGCGCGCGTGGGAGGAGGCGGGCTGGACGCCGCCCGCGCCGCAGCTTCCGAGCCTGGAGATCGTGCTCGACAGCCCGGTTGAGGAGTTCATCGCGCAGGTGCTCAGCCAGCACTACATCATCAGCTACGGCGACAACACCGAGGCCCTGCGCGACCTGTGCGCGATACTTGGGGTGGGGGTCATGTAAGCCGTCTACCCCCTCCGGAACGGAGGGGGTGCCCGAGCGTCGTTTGCGAGGGCGGGGGAGGTCGGAAAGGCGGACCTCTCCCCCCGGCCCCCTCTCCGTTCCGGCGAGGGGGAGTGGAACCGCAACTTCAGGAGGCCACACACATGCCATCATTGCCCCACGTCAACTTCTGCGGGCTGGACATCACGCGCCTGATCGTCGGCGGGAACCCGTTCTCGGGCTTCAGCCACCAGAGCCCCGAGCGTGATCGGGAGATGCTCGACTACTACACGGTCGCGCAGATCAAGGAGACGCTCGCGCGGGCCGAGGCGGCGGGCGTCAACACCACCATCATGCGTTCGGACGCGCATATCCACCGGATGCTGCGCGAGTACTACATCGAGGGCGGCGAGATCCAGTGGATCGCGCAGGTCCCCGGCGACCGCTCTTCGGCGGACTTCCGCGTGGACGCGCGCAAGGCCGTCGGGGCGGGCGCGGTCGCGGCCTACCTGCATGGCGGGTTGCTCGACGCCTGCTACGCCGACCGCGACGCCGAGGGCTTCGCGCGGCTCGTGGAGATCATGCGCGAGGGCGGGGTGCCGGTCGGGACGGCCGGGCACTCGCCCGCCGGGCACCTGTGGGCGTATGAGCTGGACCTGCCGCTGGACTTCCACGTGGTGTGCTTCTACAACTGCGGCAGCCTGCACGATGGCAAGGGCGAGAAGTTCCAGGAGAGCGACCCGCCGCACGCGATCGAGACCATTCAGCGCATCGAGAAGCCGTGCATCGCGTACAAGATCATGGCGGCGGGGCGGGTGGAGCCGCGGGCGGCCTTCGAGCGTGCTTTCGCGGGCATCAAGCCCGGCGACGTGGTGAACGTGGGCATCCACCGCGGCGACAAAGACGACATGGTCGAGGAGAACGTGCGGATGGTGGGGGAGATAACGGGCGGGTAGAAGAGCCGCCGCGTTCCGTCAGGAGGGGCCGGCCCGAAGGGCTGGGACCGCGAATGTCGTCTATGAGCGGTCCCAGTCGCCTGACCGGCCCGTCGTTCTTTACGGCTTCTCCCAAGCGCGTCGCCCACGCGGAATACGTTCACAACGGCGGGCCGGTCGGGCGACCGGCCCCTCCACGACGACAACGACGCGGCCACTACTCCCCCTCCAGCGCCTCCCGGATCGTCCCCGCCACGTGCTCGGCCATCAGCGCGATGCCCTCGCGCCTGAAGTGCGTGTGATCGTCCGCCTGCACGTCCGCGAGCTGCTCGACGACCGCCCCGTGCAGATCGTCCACCTGCACGCCCAGCCGCGCCATCACCTCGTCGGAGACCGCGTTGATCGGCTCGCTCGCGTCCACGCCCGGCACGTCCTTGTTCTCGAAGGGCGTGGTGCGGGCGAAGATCAGCGTCGCGCCGGTCTGCCCCAGGCGCTCAACGAGCGCTTCGAGGTTCGCCGCATACTCCTCCGGCGCGCGGTTGCGGTCGTGGATGCCGAAGTTGAAGTAGACGATGTCCCAGTGCGCGCGCGAGCTACCATCGCCCTGGTCGAGCCACAGGTCCATGTACTTCAGGCTGCGGTCGGTCGCGCCGCAGTTGGCGGGCGCGCGATGCACGTTCGCGAGGCCCTCCAGCGCCCGCCGCACCGAGACCGTGTATGAGCGCGAGATCGAGTCGCCGATGAGGATGACGTTCGGCAGCGCCGGGTCGTCGTGGAGGAAGCCCCACTCGGACGCGACCGGGTTGAACTCGGGCCGGATGCGGTTGCGCAGGTGTATGGGGAAGTAGAAGCTCCCAAGCTGGTCCTCCAGCACCTTCTCCCACGCGAGCTCGTCCTCGGGCAGCGCGTCCACGATCGCGCGATAGGCCTCGTACTGCTCCCACGTGAGCTTGTCGCCATACTGCGCCTCAAGTTCGGTGGCGTTCGTGGGCTCGCCAGCCATCGCCGCATCGGACGCGATCAGGCTCAGCGCAATGGCTCCGCACAGCATCTCCGCGCGCATCATGGGAAGCTTCCTCCTGCGTGTCGCTCTCACGTCAGCTCGCAGTTGTCTGGCGGCCGGTCTTCAGGGATCTGCAGGCGCCATACGTCGTTCACCAGCGGCCAGGCGTTTCCGCCCGCGAGCCAGATGGCGTCCTCGAACACCCAGGCCGAGTGCTCGTGCCGGGGCGACCAGGTGGTGTCCGTCCGTAACTCCTGCCAGTGTACGCCGTCGGCGCTGTGCCAGACGTCGTTGAAGTTGCGCGACGGGTCCTCCGCCCATCCGCCCAGGATCCACATTCGGCCGCGGTAGACCAGCGCCGAGAACCAGATGCGCGGATCCCACGGCGCGCGTTCGGTCTCCAGAGTCCACGCGACGCCGTCCGGCGAGCTCCAGACGTCGCAGTGGCCCCGGTACGCGGGCAGGTAGTCGCCGCCTCCGAAGACCCACAGGCGGTCCGCGAAAGCCAGTGCTCCGTGGAAGGCCCGGCCGGCCCACGGCGCGTTCTCGGTCGCCATCTCCCACGCCGCGCCGTCTGCTGAGTGCCAGACGTCGCTGCGCAGGTCGCTGTCATCGCCGTCGAAGTAGCGTTCGCCACCGCCAAGCAGCCACATGCGATCGCGGAACACAACTCCCGCCGCCCCAAGTCGCGGGCTCCACGGCGCATTCCGTGTGACGCATTCCCAGTGAGCCCCATCGGCCGAAGCCCACACTTCGTTGCTCGCGGACGCGCCGGGCAAACGCCCCCGGTACCATCCGCCCATGAACCAGATCCGGCCGTCGTGGGCGAGCGTCGTCGGCAGGTCGCCGTGCCGCCACCCCGCGCACGGCGTGGACCGGCTCCAGGCGCACCCATCGGCGGAACTCCAGACGTCCCGCGGTCCGACCGAGTTTGAGTTGAACCATCCGCCCAGCAGCCACATGCGGCCATCATGGACCACTTCGCCGCACGAGTCCCGCGCGGCCCAGTCCGCATGCTCGCTCATCAGTTGCCAGTCAGGCATCCCTGTCACCGCACTGCTCCTCAAGCTCAGTGCTCCTCGTGGTTGGACAGAGCTTACCGTCGCGAGACATCCGCCCGGCGATCCAGCCCGATCAGCAGCTCGCCATCGAGCTCCAGCCGCCTGCCGTCGATCATCGAGACCCGCGAGACATCTCCGTCAGTGATCCGGATCCAGACCAGGCGCGCATCGGTACCGACCGAAGGCCCGTCGCCGGCTGTGAGGACGCGGAACTCACCCGTCAGGTTCAGCGCGATGCAGTCAGTCGCCTCTTCGTTCCGGATGGTCAGCATGCTCAGGTCGGCGTCGGGCGCGCTGAACTCCGCCTGAGCCGGCGCCTCGCCGTGCGGCCAGAGCAGCATCGGGTACAGTCCGCCGCCCTCGTAGTTCACGACGACCTTCGCTTTCCCGCCAGACTCTTCAGTCGTGACCTCGCCGCTGCCGGGCAGTATCGTGCAGGCCTGTTCATTGGCCGCCGCAGACGGGGATTCCGCGGGCAGCAGGATGCGTCGGCCCTCGATCACCGGCTGCGCCGCGTCCGTGATCAGTTGCGAAGCGATCAGGAGCGCCGGGTCATCGCTGCGGATCTCGTCAAAGAGCACCATGTACTCGCCCGCCACCATGCACGCGTGGCGGCGGAAGTCCGTGAGCTTGCCGTAACAGGCCGAAGCGTCCCCGACCATGTAGGAGACCTCGCCCACGTTCCCGAACGCCGCGACGCGCGCACCGGCCGAGTTCTGCCCCTCGCCGTCAACCAGCAGCGTGCTGTGTACCTCGGTGGCGCCCTTCCCGTAGCCGGGGTCTCTCAGCAACCAGCGTCCGTTGACGTTGAGCATGAATGAGTTACTGTCGCGCTGGCAATGGCTGCCGAAGTACCCCGAGCGCATTGCGAACAGCAGCGCCGGGTCGCCGGGCGTCACGGTGGTCGCGAAGCCGCTGCGGGCGACCACCCAGCCAATGTCGCGGTAGTGCGCGGCCTGCGGCCAACCGTCCGGCGGCTCGCCTTCGCCGTCCAGCGGCATCCACAGCAGGCCCATAGGCGGCACGTAGCGGAAGGTCTGCGTCAGGCCCCGATCGTGCGCGAGATACCAGTATGCCAGCGGATCTCCATCGAGCGCAAGCCACGCTGCCATCGACCGGTAGGCGCGCTCGCCGTAGCTCGAGTCGCAGAAGTTGACGCTCGTGGCGGTCATCGGGTCGAGGCAGTATGTCGCGAAGCGCAGCGTCTTCCCGAGGTAGGGGTGCGCGGCCAATGCGTCGTCTCCGTGCACCGCGAGCGTGCCGACGAAGGGCATGACGTGGCTCATCGCGTAGCCGCCGTAGGTGTGGCCTTCGACGTAGCCACCATCACGGTCGCGTGCGTCGAAGAATTCATTGATCCGCCTGCGCGCATACTGCACGTACTGTTCCGCGCGCGGATCATCGCCGAGGGTTGCGGCGCCGGCGATGCCCATCCCGCCCATGACGACCGCGAAACCGTTGGGCCAGCCGATGCGCTGCGCCCAGCCTTCCGTGGCGTCCTTCATCACGGCCGCCGCGCCCTTCTCCAGCAGTGCGTTGCGGATCGTCTCCCGGTCCTCCGGGCTCAGCGCGTCATAGAGGAAGTCGTATGCGAATGCGACCGCGTGGCAGAAATGGCCGGTGTCGAGGCAGGCGTTGTATCCCCCGTAGTCCGGGTCGCTCCAGAGCGGCCACTCGCACAGTGCCAGCGTCCACTCTCTGCACAGCTCCGCATAGCGCTGATCGCCGGTGAGCAGGTAGGCCGTCGCGAGCTTCTCGATGCGCACCTCGATCTCCCGCGAGAGCCCGGTCCAATAGGGGAAGTTGTCCTCGTGGCGAGCCGGGACCGCGGGCGGCAGCGTGGTGGTGTAGCGTCCGCCATAGACGGTGATCTGGGTCTCCTCAAAGCAGCGGTCTGCGTCGCGCAGGATCGTCGTCAGTTGCTTTGCGAAGTGCGGGTACTGCGCGATCAGTTGCGTCCGGTCCATCGCCACGAGCCCGCGCAGGCGCTGCAGGCGCTCGGGTGAGATGAAGAGCCGGGGATGGCCGGACATCTGGATGTCGGCCGGCGGCAGCGCCACGGGCTCCTCCACCGGGCGGACCTGCGGCACATCCACCGACACAGCTTCCCACTGTTCGACTGAATCGGCCCAGGCGATCGGGCGCAACTGCGACGCGCCGTGGAGGGCCCTGACGGGCAGCCTGAGCTCGGACGGCTCCTCCCACGCCAGGCCGGAGGTATCGTGGACGCCAATCTGCCTGCCATCCTCCGCGTACCATACGACGCCCAGGTGGATGACGGGCGGGATCGTCGCTCCGCCGCCGATGGTCGTCGCCAGCCGCATCTCACCGGCCGCCTCGCGCGCCTCCCCGAGGACGCCATAGCGGCCGTCACCGAAGCTGATCGGTGCCCCCGCCGGGGCGTCGAGAGCGGCCGCCGCGATGGTCATCAGCGGCTTGAACGTCGCGTCGCAGTCGTCAAAGCGCGCGGCGCCGATGCCCTTGAACTCGACCGACATGCGCCAGCCATCGGCCTCGGCCGGAGGCGTGCCGGACAGCTCGAGATGCTCCCACTCCCCGCCGGTATCCCGCACCATGCGCCCATCAACGATCTTCACGTAGTTGCCCTCGCGCGTGAACATCAGTCGGAGGAAGGCGCCCTCGGTCTGCTCGCGCGCCTCCTCGGGCACCGTCACCATGGTCCACGCGCTCACCGTGACCTCGCTGCAGGAGGGCAGCGGCTGCGGTGCTGAGTAGTAGTAGCCCGAGACGTCGGCGCCGGCCCCCTCTGTGAACGCGATCTGTGCGGCATAGTCCCCGGTGCGGGCGTCCTCGCTGAGGCGGTGAGCGGCGCTCGTCACGCTCCGGGCGAGCCAGTCCGCGGGCAGTGGCCCTTCCGCGCGGGCCGCGTGCTGCGGGTCAGCCTCCTCGAAGCCGGGATTGAGGATGACCAACTCCGCCTGCGCGCGGGCGGGCAGGGGCGCGATGGAGAGCGCCGCGAGCACAACGATTAGCAGGCGCATCAAGATGTCCTCCGTCCATGAATGCTCTCAGCCACGGTACGTGCGACACTGTCCAGCGCCCCCCGCGCGGGTGTTGTGGGCGGTGCGCGTCCGGATTTCTCGCTGAGGAGGTCCGCGTCCTCCACGCGCGCTGAGGAGGGACGTATCGCCTCGCGCGCGAATGCCCCCGCACACCATCGCGAGGGAGGCTGGGCAGACCGTGGAGCAGAGCATCCGAGAGCGCTTCGAGGCCGCGTTGGACGGGGAGCCGGTCCGCTGGTCCGTGTACGCGGTCTATGACTGGTTCGTGGCGCATCGCGCGATCGACTGGCAGCAGCTCTTCGCGCTGGGCCTCGGGCAGATCAACCACGCGAACGTTGTCCGCCACGAACACCCCGGCTTCGAGCTGATCGAGAGCACCTCGCAGCAAGATGGCCACGTCCGGCGCGACGTGCGGCTCGTCACCGACGCCGGTGAGCTGCACGAGTGGTACCTCGGCGAGTGGCGCCAGGAGCACTTCATCAAGCGCCCCGAGGACTACCGCGTGATGCTGCGCGCGCTGGAGGGAGTGCGCGTCATCCCCGATGACAGCGCGTTCCTCGCGTCCGAGGCGGCGCTGGGCGAGCGCGGCATCACGCTGGCGCAGATCCAGGGCCTCGGCAACGGTCGCACGCCGCTGATGGTGGTGCAGATCGACTGGGCGGGG
This sequence comes from Candidatus Zipacnadia bacterium, assembly GCA_029821635.1. Taxonomy (GTDB): domain Bacteria; phylum Armatimonadota; class Zipacnadia; order Zipacnadales; family UBA5352; genus UBA5352. The sequence continues at coordinate 40 of JALGSW010000135.1, read as the reverse complement.
CTGGAGCGCTTCTCGCTGGACATCGCGACCGAGGAGCCGG
>JALGSW010000134.1 GCA_029821635.1 Candidatus Zipacnadia bacterium | reverse complement strand
CCGTGGTATGACGAGGCGGGCGAGGTCGCGCGCATGCACCCGAACGTCTACTTCGACCTGACCGGCTCGACGATGAAGAAGAAGTCGCCGGAGTTCCTGTCGGACGTGTTCTGGTGGGCGAAGAACGAGCAGTATGGGAAGATGGGCGACAAGCACCCGTATGAGAAGATCGTGTTCGGCACGGACGTGTCGCTCGACATGATGGAGGACGTGATGACCGACTACCGCGCGTTCTTCCACCACGTGGACATGCCCTTCGAGTATCGGCAGATGGTCATGGGCGGCACCGCCGCGAAGATCTTCGGGCTGGAGGGGTAGGGGCGGGCCTTCCGTTCCGTGGTGCGGGCGCCCGCAGACGCACAGCGTCTGGGCCCGCACGCCGTAGGCCGTTGTCGTCAGCCGTAGTCGTTGTGGCCCTCGCGCCTCGCGAGGGGCCGTTGCCACGCATGAGAGGGGGACGCGCGATGTACATCGATGAGATGGGCCTCGCTGTTGGGCTGGCCGTACTGATCGCGTGGTTGGTGGTGCGCTGGCGAGGGTGGCGGCGCATTGCGGGTGACGATCGCCCACCGCTCACCGAGCACCTCCGAGCGGCGCTGCGGACGGAGTGGCCGCTGCTGGTGGTTCTGCTGCTGCCGGCGGCGGCCACGCTCCTCTATGCCATTTCCCCGAGCGCGTTGCTGGTGGTTGTTCTCGGGCTCATCGTCTGGTGGCTTGGCGATGCCGTCGGCTATCTCCGGAACGGCGTTCGCCCTCTGCGCGAGCCCGTGGACTGCGCGATCACCGGGGTACGCGGGCTCCTCCGCAGCCCGTGGCTGCTCGGCGTCTTTGCGGCCTGCTGGGGTGTCTCGGCGATGCTGGCCCGCGACCGCCTCTGGAGCTGGCTGGAGCATGTGCGCGAGTACAACGCGGCGGCTCCAGTCTGGAATCGCTCTGCGTCGTACTGGGAGGAGTTCGCGCGCGGCGTGCCGCAGTTCCGGCAGCCGATTGGCGATGGCGGCGAGGTCGTCCTCCTGCTGGCCGCCCTCGTGCTCTTCTCGATCGCGCTGTTAGCTGGCGACAGGAAGTACCGCGCACGGGCCGCATGGCCCGTGGCGCTGACGCTGATCGGGCTGGCCGCCTGGCCCGCGTCCGTGCTCCTGCTGCACGACCAGATGGCCGTGCGCTTGATGCCTGCCTGGCCGCGCCAGCTCGCCGTCGGACTGATGGCCCTTGGTTTCGTCTGGTACGCGCCGGCGGTCGCACTGCTGTGGCATTCGCTGCTCCATGTGCTGCGACGGCGCCGATGGGAGTTGCAGACGGTCGTCGAGGGTGCAGTGCGCGACTGGCCCGCGATGCTCTGGCTGCTGGCGATCGTGACTATCCCGCAGCTGCTCCGGCTCGCGCTGGGCGTCGCGCCGCGTGTGATGGCGTACGCTCTGGACCAGGACCAGGTGTGGTTCTTCCTTCAGCTTACGGAGGCCATGCCCACCGTACTGACGCCAATCATCGGCATCGCGCTTGCGCTGGCTGCGTGGCTGATCGTTGACCGCGGAATCGGCGTCCGGGAGGCCCTGCGGCAGTCTTGGGAGCTGGCGCGCGCCCGCGGCGTCGACGTACTGGCCTTCGCTCTGCGCTACAGCCTGATCTTCGCACTGCTGGGCGCCATTACGGCGGCCTTTCCCCGGAGCGCGATCGAGCACGGCAGTGGTCTCTTCGGGATCGGCTTCCACGTCGCGACAGGCGCCATCGTGCTGATCGGCGTAGTGACAGTCGGCGTTCTGTCCCTGCACTTGCGTGAGGCGCCGGTGGGGGCCGCCGCTGATCTCGACGAGGTCGCCGCATACCGAGAGGGGGACGCGTGATGCCCATCGATTGGGAGGGCCTCGCTGTTGGGCTGGCCGTACTGATCGCGTGGCTGGTGGTGCGCTGGCGCGGGTGGTGGCGCCTGCCGGACGACGACCGCCCACCGCTCGCCGAGCATCTCCACGCGGCGCTGCGGGCGGAGTGGCCGCTGCTGGTGGTTCTGCTGCTGCCGACGGCACTGCCGTCCCTGGCCGAGAAATCGCTCAAGACGCTCCTGCTCGGGTTGGCGGCCGTCCTGCTCTGGTGGATAGGCGAGGCGGTCGGCTACATCGGCTCTCGCACCACGCCTGCCCGCGACCCGCTTGTCTGCTCCATCGCCGCCGTTCGGCGCCTTGGCAGGAGTCCGTGGCTCGTGGGCGTGTTGCTGGCTGTCTGGCTGGGTTCGTGGGCGACGGGCGTCAACGCGATGCAGAGATGGCACGCGCAGTCTCCCTGGCAGAGCCACTCCGGTAGCTCTTCCACGGAGCCCGCCGTTTCCGGGGCGTCCCCCTCAGCCGACTGGCTACCGGAGCCCGGCATAATGACGCCCGAGCGCGCCCTGCGGCAGGTCGTCGAATACCTGGCGCATGACTTGCCGAGGTACGGTTACGCCTTGCCAGTGGGCGCCGGTCCGCTCCTGCTGGTGCTTGCCGCAGCCATCCTGTTCGCACGGGCAGCGTTCAGTGGCGCGCCGGATGAGCGGGAGCGTGCGGCATGGCCCTTCCGCCTTACCGTGTTGCTGTTCATTGCCTCGTCCGTCCCGGTACTGATCTGGTTCCGGGGGAACGCGTTCGCGAATCTCAGCACCTGGCCCATGTCGCTTTGGTGGCTGCTCCTCTCGCTCGCGTTCTTGTCTGCGGCGCCCTACGACGCCCTCCTCTGGCACGTGTGGCGGCAGGTTGCGGCGGGGGAGCGTTGGGACCTCAAGCGAGCCGTCGATGGCGCCGTCCGCACGTGGGTGCCCATGCTCGGGCTCCTCCTCGTGCTCAAAGTCCCCACGATCGTCCTGGTGAACGTGGTGAATTCGCTAACGTCCATCGTGCCCTCCACGCTTCCTGCTGCGTCTATCGGGTTCGCGGTCCGTTCGACCACGAGTTCGCTGTTCGCGACTCTCATGCCGCTGTTCGGTCTCGCGCTGGCGTTTGTGCCGTGGCTGATCGTCGATGAACGGATCGGCGTCCGAAGGGCCCTAATTCGGTCGTGGGCACTGGCGCGAGACAACGCCAGTGACGTGCTGGCCTTCGCTCTGCGCTACGTCGTGCTCTACGGTGCTGTGGACTTCCTCGCCACTTGGCGGTTCACAGGCGCACTCGTTGGCTACCTCCCATTCGACGCCCTCGAGTTCCTTGCCCGTTCCTCTGTCCGGCTCATCGGCATCCTCGCTATCGGCGTGCTCTACCAGCACCTGCGCGAGGCGCCGGTGGAGGCGGCCGAGCCGCAGTCTGAACCTGAACTCACGGACACCCCATGACCCCACTCACCCTCGCCCTCCGCGCGCTGAGCTTCGAGGAGACCGCCATCGTCCCCGTCGCTGGCGGGCTGATGCAGCATGTGCCCTTCATGGCCGGGGTGCTCGGCATCAGCGAGGCGCAGTGGTGGGAGGCGCCGCGCGTGAACCTCTTCGCCGCCTGCCGCGAGATCGGCTGCCACGTCGTCCTCGGGCCGGTCATGCCCAAGCTGCCTGATGAGACCACCACCGACTCGCAGGGCCGCCCGACGGACTTCAGGCGGCGCGCGCGGCGGCCGGATATGCTCACCACCCCCGAGGAGGTGGCGGAGTTCGCGCAGCAGGCGCCCTCGCCCGAGCAGGTGCGCGCGGAGTTCGACTCAGCGGCCATCGAGGCCACGTTCCGCGAGCGCTCCGTGGACGCGCAGCGCGAGGCGGGGGAGATGCTCGTGATCCCGCACATCCTCGGCTGGGCGCCCGCCTTCCCGACCAGCGACGGCGCGTTCGGCTACGAGGCCTTCCTGATGGCCTGCGCGCTCGACCCGGAGGCGATGGAGCCGCTCTTCCGCTCGTGGGGCGAGGCGTCGCGCATGCGCTTCGAGGTGGTCGCGCGCGTGATCGTTGCCGAGGGCCTGCCGCGCATCGTCTGGATCGGCCAGGACATCTGCGACTCGCGCGGCACGGTGCTCTCGCCCGCGCTGCTGGAGAGGCTCTACTTCCCGCAGCTCGCGTACGCCATCGAGCCGCTCAAGCGCGCGGGCATCACTGTCGTCTGGCACACCGACGCGAACTATCGCGCGATCCTGCCACGGCTGCTGGAGCTTGGCATCGACGGCTTCCAGGGCCTCTACGAGTCGCCCGATGGCGTGCGGCTTGAGGACGTGGCGGCGATGGCCGGCCCTTCGGGCCGGGCGCCGATCGTGTTCGGCAGCATCTCGACGCACCTGGTGCTGCCGCAGGGCACGGTGGCGGAGGTCGAGGCGGCGGTCGATCGCTGCGTGGACCTCGCGAGGGGGCGTGGGGGAGTGCTGATCGCGCCCTCATCCTCGATCGGGCCCGAGGTGCCCGCACGGAACATCGCGGCCATGTACCGCCGCGTGCGCGAGCGGAATGCGGAGGTGGCGTGACGGCGTCCGAGGAACGGTGCCGTTTGTGGCGCAGGCATCCCTGCCTGCGGTAGTTCCCGGCGCATGACGCACCCGGAAGTGGGGGAGTGCGATGCAGTGGCAAGTCAATACGCTCATTGTCGCGGGCGCAATCATCGTCACCTGGCTGGTCGGGCAGGTGATCGGCCGGGCGCGGGGTGAGCCGGATGGGCGCCCTCGGTTCGCGCGCGACTGGCCGCTGCTGGTGGCGCTGCTCGCGCCCGCAGCGGCGTATGGCGTCGATCTGGCGGAGGCCCGCTGGGTCTTCATGGCGGCGGGTTCCGTCGCGGTCTGGTGGCTGGCGGAGGCGCTGGGCGTCACCGCCGGCAGGGCCGATCTCGCCGGCGACCCCGTCCGCTGCGCCGGCATCGCCGCGCGTCGGCTGTGGGGCAACCGATGGCTGGTCGTGACCCTCGGCGCGCTCTACCTGCTGACATGGCTGGCGTGGGACCTGCAGCGCTACGCCTACGTCGAACGCAACCCCGAGTCCCCCAAGACCACCGCTTACGAGCTGGGCTGGTCGTGGGCCGAGACTGTCCGCAACGACCTGTCCAGCGACGTCCTGAGCGCAAGGTTCCTCTCCGATCTCGCCCAGCAATTCCCCACCGGCCGCATCGACATCGGCTTCAGCGTCGTCTTCGTCGCCATCGCGCTGGTGGTCGGCTTCGGCTACCTGCACTTCAGCCGCAAGATCCCGGTGCGGCACCGGGAGCGCATGGCGTGGCCCTTCCGCCTGACGGTGCTCTACGCGCTCGTGACGGTCGGTGATCATCTGTGGTGGCTGCGCCCGTTAACGGCACAGTCGTCCGACCCGATAGCTGTCCGCTGGATCATCTGGGGCACGGAGTTCCTCGGCTTCATCTGGGCCGCTCCCGCGCTCGCCGCGATCTGGCACATCGCGATCCGCGTCGTGCGCGGGCGCCGCTGGGGGCCGAGGCAGGCACTGCTGGCGGCGGGGCGGACGTGGCCGCTCTTCATGCCCTTCCTGTTCATCCTCTACCTGCCGCAGGACCTGCTCTTCATTCCCTGGCGCTCGCCGTTCGGAGCGGGTCTTCCGGAGGCATACCGCTCCCTGCTCGTCGCGGTCGGCGCGGTCGTGCAGCTCGCGATGATGCTCGTCCCGTGGGCGATTGCCGACCGCCGTATCGGCTTCAGGCGGGCGCTGGCGTGGGCATGGGGCCTCGCAACCGGCCGCCCGCTCCAGGTCCTCGCATTCGTGCTGCGCTGGGCGCTCGCGATGTCAGTGATCGCGCTTGCGCTGTCGATTCTGGCGCCACTCACCTACCAGCACCCGATCAGCGTCGTCAACTGCGTGGGGGCGGTGCTCGGCGGGGCGCTGTCGCTGCTCGGCATGATGGCCATCGGCGTCCTCTATCTGCGCCTGCGCGAGGAACCCGCCCCCGCCATCGCGAAGGGGCCTCTCGGCAGTGCACAGGCCCTCGGAGGTGACGCGCAGTGACGGTGGATGCGAATGATGTGATCGCGTGGGTGGCCGCGTTCGTGGCGCTCTGGTGGGTGATCGACTGGATCAGCCTGCGCCAGGAGGGCGAGCCGCTGCCCCTGCGCCGCGCGCCGCTGCGCGTGCTGGCCGACGTCGCGCGCAAGCTCTGGCGCAACAAGACCTTCCTCGCGGTGCTGCTGGCGCTGTGGCTGATCGGCGCGGCGGTGCTTGCGGTGCAGTCAACAATCATGCGCATGGGCCACGTCGGGCCGATGCCCGCCGCGAGTCCCATGTTCACGCGCATCCTCGGCCTGACGGACGCTGTCCCGGAGCTGCTCTCCCGCGGGCTGCCCGAGGCCCTTCCTCGGCTGACCGAGGTCCCGCTCGGCACCTGGGGCACGATCCTGTTCGTGGCGCTGCTGAGCCTCGGGCTCGTCCGGATCATAATGGCTCCGCCGGAGTCGATCGGTGAAGAGACCGCGCGCAAGCTCTGGTGGCCGGCGGGCCTCGCGGTGCTTGCCATCGCGAGCACCGTAGCCCAGCCCATGATCCTCACGGCGTTCTTTGACGGTTTCCACGAGCGCCACGGAGTGATGCCCTCCGGGTCCCAGATGCCCTGGTGGTTCCTCGTGATGGTGCCGCTGGCGCCGGTGCTCATGGCCCCCGTGCATGTGCTCCTGTGGCGGCTGGTGCTGGAGATCGCGCGCGATGGCGTCTGGAGCTTCGTCTCCGCGATTCGCGCGGTTGCTCAGAGTTGGCTGCCGATCGCCTTGCTGCTGTTCATCGCCAACGTGCTGCGCCCGGTCGGCGTGCTCTTCGGGCGCCCCTCCGTCAGCGCGTGGGGCTGGGGCTACCTTACCGTGTTGGTTCTCCTCGCCCTCGTCCCGTTCGCCGTCGTCGATGAGCAGTCGGGCCTCCTCGCCGCCATCCGCCGCACCTGGCGCCTCTTCCGCCAGCGCCCCGTGGACGTGATCGCCTTCGGCCTGCGCTTCACGCTGCTGTTCGCGGTGCTGGGAGGGCTGGTGGCGCTGCTGGAGCCGCAGCCGATGGCGGCCTGGGCGGCGTGGTATGCGCCGCTGCTGGACCTGCTGCGACAGGGGCTCTTGCTGCTGCAGGTGGCGGTGCTGGCAGGGCTCTACGCGCACCTCGGTGAGCTGCTGGAGGCGGACGAGGCGTGCGCGAGCTGCCCGAGCACGCGGCCGGCGGACGCGGGCGACGGCAACGGTTGACAGGCAGGATGCCTGTCCTACAAACGACTGAGGGCAGACGACGTACGGCGACACCGGCAGGCCCTCGGGCCGCGGGCAGCGAACCGCGTATCGAACGGAAATGGAATTGACCATCCTCGCGAAAGGGCTGAGACGCATGGAATACGTGGTCTTCGGCAACACCGGTCTGAAGGTCTCACGATTCTGCATGGGCGCGATGAACTTCCCCCTGGCGTGCGACTTCGAGACGACCGTTGCGACCTTCCAGGACGCCTTCGACGCGGGGATCAACTTCATCGACAACGCCGACGCCTACGGCCGCGGTGGGTCCGAGGAGGTCATGGGCCGCGCGCTCAAGGAGACCTCCGTCGATCGCGAGAACCTCGTGATCGCCACCAAGTGCTGGGTGCAGATGTTCGACCGCAAGGGCGGCGGCGGGGCGCGCGGCGGCGGCTGCTCGCGCAGGCACATCATCCAGGCCTGCGAGGACTCTCTGCAGCGCCTGCAGACCGACTACATCGACCTGTACCAGCTTCACCATCCGGACCCGATCACCCCGGTCGAGGAGGCGCTCGAGGCGCTCGACACGCTCATCAAGGACGGGAAAGTGCGCTACGTCGGCGTCGCGAATCACTACGCCTGGCAGATGGCGGAGATGCTCGGCAAGGCCGCGCTGCGCGACCTGCAGCCGATCGTCTCGGCGCAGATCCGCTACAACATCATGGACCGCGTGATCGAGAGCGAGAGCATCCCGTTCTGCCGCAAGTTCAACGTCGCAATCATGGGCTACGGGCCGCTCGGCGGCGGTATTCTGACCGGCAAGTACAAGCGCGGTGCGGCGCCGCCGGAGGGCTCGCGCTTCAGCAACCCGCGCATGGCCGAGGGCTACCTTACCGACGAGACCTTCGACATGGTCGAGGAGCTGCAGGCGATCGCTGAGCGCAACGGGATGCTGATCCACCAGCTCGCGATGAAGTGGGTGCTCAATAACCCCGCGATCACCACGCCGATCCTCGGCGGCAGCAAGCGCGAGCACTTCCAGCCGATGTACGGGCTCTTCGAGATGGAGGTCGATCCCGCGGACATGGAGCGAATCGACGAGATCTCGGAGAACTATCGCTACCAGCCCTACGCGAACCAGTCGATTGTGGACGGGTATCCGAACGCGCCGGGGTACTGGTAAGGGGCAGCGACGAAAGCAACGGAAGCAACAGAGGCAACGAAAGCGACAGCATACGACACGACAACGGGGCTGCGCGGGATGACTGCGCGGCCCTCGTCATGTACGGAGGCGAAAGGTCTCTCGCGCGTGTCTGGGGAATACGAGGGCGCCGACGCATGGCAGATCAGACGCTCCGGGAGGCACGACGATGAGCGAATTCCGGGCCGCGGTCATCGGGACCGGCGGCATCGCCAGGACGCACGCGGGCTACTACGCGAAGACCGACCGCGTCGAGCTGGTTGCGGGCTGCGACATCAACGAAGAGCGCCTCAATGCCTACTGCGACGAGCATGGCATCGACCAGCGCTTCTCCGACCACGAGACCATGCTCGCCGAGGTGCAGCCCGACATTGTCAGCGTCTGCACCTGGAACCCCACGCACATGGAGATGGCCATCGCCGCGATCGAGTCCGGCGCGAAGGCCGTCATCTCCGAGAAGCCCATGGGCGACGAGCTGGGTGGGCCGATGGACGCGGTCGCGCTGGCGCAGGAGCGCGGCTGCCACTTCGTCGTGCATCACCAGACGCGCTTCACGCCCGGCTACAACGCCACCCGCGAGATGGTCGCCGACGGCGCGATCGGGCGGCCGGTCAGCATCCACTGGCGCTCCGGCGGCGGGCTGCTCAACATCGGCTCGCATCTGATCGACAACTATCGCTGGATCATCGGCGACCCCGACTGGACCGACGTGCTCGGCTGGATCCAGCGAGACACGAACCGCTTCGAGCGCGGCTCCTACGCCGAGGAGAAGACCCACGCGCTGATCCGCTACGGCGGCGACGAGATGATCCTCTCGATCGACCTCGAGGACGGCGTCAAGTACAAGCAGTTCCGCCTCAGCGGGCCCGACGGCGTCATCAACTTCGACCGCGAGCAGGCGGTGCTGGTCAACTCCGAGGGCGCGCATGAGCCCCGCTCCAGCGCCCAGCCGAGCTTCCTCGAGGAGCTGCTGACGTGGATCGACGGCGGCCCCGTGCACCGCAACGTGGCCTCGCAGGCGCTCATCACCCAGCAGATCATGATGGCGATCTACGAGTCGGCGCGCACGCGCAGCATGATCGTGCCGCCCTACGAGAAGCGTGAGTCGCCGCTCGAGGAGATGATCCTCGCGGGCGAGCTGCCGTTCGAGGGCGAGCCGTACGACTGCCGCAGGCCCGACGCGCTTGAGTACGCGCTGAAGCAGCGCGGGATGGCGTAGCATGACCCAGGCGATGATCTGACCAAAGGGGCACCTGCCATGGCGACGGTACGGGGCACGTTGATGGTGACCTGTCTCCTCACACTCTGCGCATGCGCGTGGGGCCAGGAGCCGGTGCTGATGCTCGACTTCGGGAAGGCGGATTCCTCGGTGGAGGTGGGCTTCACCGGCGTGACGCTGCAGGACATCTACTCCCCGGAACGTGGCTTTGGCTGGGCCGAGGTGTTCCCCTACATGAGCGAAGCCGACCAGGGCTCGGGCACCGCTCTGCAGCGCGACTTCATCTATGGCCACGAGCAAGGCGGGCCGCTCCCGGCCGAGTTCCTGCTCGACCTCGATCCGGGAACCTACCAGATCGCACTGATGGCCGGAGACATGAGGTATGGCCGCGGAGAACTGCCCTTTGATGTGCTGGTCGATGGCGAAGCCGTCGTCGAGGAGTGGCACAACCGGCAGTGGGAGTTCCGCATTGTGGGCGTGGAAGCGGGGGACGAGCCCGTCCGGATCGGCTTCCGCAGCTCGGACGTGCCCGACCGGCGCTATGCATGGTGGCACTGCAACGGGCTGGTCGTCTTCCGCGCCGACACCGCGGACGAGGCGCGTGAGCAGATGGACGCGCTGTCTGAGGCCATCCGCGACCAGTGGTATGCGCAATACGAGGAGGTCTTCCCCGAGGAGGACCCTGCGCGCGGCGAGATCACCGACGCCGACCGCGAACGCGGCTACGTCGCCTTCGCGCGCGATTACCTCGACCTCGTCTACCCCGGAACCACGCCGATCGCGCGCGAGCGCGACGCCGCGATGCTCGCGCAGGCGACGCCGGGCGAATACGAGCCCGTGAGCTTCGCGGTCGTGCCGCTGCAGGACCTCGGCGAGTGCCGCGTGACTGTCAGCGAACTCACCTGCGCGGCGGGGGAGATCCCGCCCGCCGCCTGGGACATCCGCATCGCGGGGATTCTGCGCAAGAGGCAGGGCCGCGACGAGAAGAAGTTCCTGCGTGGCCCGAAGATCCTCTACGATGGCGCGCGGGTCGCGGTTCCGGTCGGTGACACGCGCTGGTGGTGGCTGACTGTCAGCGTCCCCGAGGGACAACCGGCCGGCGTCTATCGGGGCGAGGTCACCTTCCGGCCCGAGAACGCAGAACCATGGACCTGCCCGATCCGGCTGCGAGTGCTGCCCTTCACTATCGAGAAGCCTGCGGGCGAGATGTTCGGGATGTACTACGGCATGCACTACGCGCTCTACCCGGAGAATCGCGATAGGCACTTCGCCGACATGCGCGAGCACCTGATCGACACCATCACGCTCAGCAACGAGTCCCCGGCCGGTGGCTGGGAGGATGGCGAGCTTCAGCTTGACTTCTCGAAGATGGATGAGTTCATCGCCGCCGCGCAGCGGTACGGCCTGACCGGCGACATGCCGTGGGGAGGCGTCCGACGCATGCGCTCGATGGTCCCCGCCGATCTCCCCGATGAGGAGTGGGACGACCGCTACAAGCAGCTTATCGCCGCGACAGTGGCGCACGGGGATGAGCAGGGCTGGCCGGAGCTCCTGTGTTACCCGGTGGATGAGCCGAGCAATAACCCCGAGAAGCTTGAGACCGCCCAACGACTGCTTGGCCTCACACGTCAGGTCGAGGGCGCCTACACCTACTGCACGCCCAACGCGATCGAGGGCGGACGGCACCTCCTGCCGCTGCTCGACTACGCGACCTGGCAGCACCTGTCGGCCAACGCGCAGACGCGCGCAGAGACGCTTGATGCGGGCGGCACGTTCTGGTACTACTCGTCGAACTACGGCGCAGAGTCCGACGTGTCGCGCTTCCGCTCCGGCTTCCTGCGCTGGCGACTGGGCGCGACCGGGATGCTCTACTGGCACTACAACGCTTTCGTCGGCAGCCCCTACGACGACCTCGACGCGGGGCGCTCGGACATGTTCGTGGCGGCGCCGACTCCGGACGGCCCCATCCCCACGATCGGCTGGGAATGTGAGCGCGAGGGCATCGAGGATGTCTGGTACCTGCGCAAGCTGGAGGGCCTGATGGCGTCCGCCCCGGGCGCGAAGGCCGCCGAGGCTACCGCCGCACAGGCGACACTCGACGAGATCGCGGCGGGGTTCCCGCCCGACGGGCGCGAGAACCTGGGCATCCCCGATGGGTGGTCAGCGGCCACGTTCCACCGCTACCGGCGCGAGATTGCTGAACACATCATCGAGTTGACGCCATGAGATCACCGCGTTGGCTGAGCGTCGAGGAGCACCTCAACGCCACCGATTCGCGGGAGGCCGATGCCGCATGACCGCCGCGCAGCGCTTCCGCGCCACGATGCGTGGCGAGCCAGTTGACCGGCTGCCCATGGTCGAATGGGCCCCGTACTGGGATCAGACGCTCGAGCGCTGGCGCGCCGAGGGGCTGCCCGAGAGCCTCACACGCTACGAGGTGCAGGAGTACTTCGGCCTCGACCCGGTCTACTGCGTGCGCACCTCGCCGCTCGGCCCAGGCTGCCCGGCGCCGCCGAAGCACGGTGCGCCGAGGATGCCCGATCCGTCCAGGTACGATGAGATCGAGCCAACGCTCTTCCCCGATAACGCGGGGCTGATCGAGGGCCTCCAGGAGCACCTGCGCACCCGCGAGCGCGAGAGCTTCGTGCTGTGGATGGTCATCGATGGCTTCTTCTGGTTCCCGCGCAGGCTCTTCGGCATCCAGCAGCACTTCTACGCGTTCTTCGACCACCCCGACGTGATGCATCGCATGAACGCGGGCCTCGCCCAGCACTCCATCGAGATGCTCCGGCGGGTGGGGGAGATCACCACGCCGGACTTCGTGACCTTCGCCGAGGACATGTCCTACAATCACGGCCCGATGCTCTCGGAGGGAATGTTCGAGGCCTTCATCGAACCTTACTACCGGGAGGTCGTGCCGGTGATCGACGAGATCGGCTCGACCCCGATCTGCGACAGCGACGGGGACGTGACCGAGATGATCCCGTGGCTGGAGCGCGTCGGGGTGCAGGGCGTGCTGCCGCTGGAGCGTCAGGCGGGAGTGGACGGGATGGCGCTGCGCCGCGCGCACCCCGAGCTTGTGATGATCGGGCATTACGACAAGATGGTGATGAACCGCGGCGAGGACGCGATCCACGCGGAGTTCGAGCGCCTGCTACCGCTGATGCGTAGCCGCAAGTTCGTCCCGAGCGTGGACCACCAGACCCCGCCGGGCGTGTCGCTGGAAGAGTACCGCGTGTATCTGCGGCTGTTTGAGGAATACGCGCGCGCGGGGGTGTGAGGGCGACGGCCCCGCCAGCAAGAGAGCGTTCCGACATACGTTGCGCAATTCACACTGAAGGGTGACCACCATGATCCGTCGCACACTCCTGACGTTCGCACTGATGCTGCTTGCCACCGCCTGCTTCGCGCAGGACGGTCCGCTGCAGATCGAGCTGACCAACCCCGGCTTCGAGGACGGGCTGACCGGCTGGTCGATCGTCCACCCCGACTTCACTTCCGTGGACACCGAGGTCGCACATTCAGGCGAAGCCAGCCTGCGCCTCAGCGACGAGACGGGCGCGTCGAACGCCTACGTGGCGCTGTCCGCGCGCGAGCTCGAGGGCGGCGCGACCTACACGCTGCGCTCGTGGTTCCGCGGCGAGTCCGCCAACGGGCAGGGCTCGGCCGCCATGAAGATCGAGGGCTACACCGATGATGGCGTGAACCCGCTCGGGCGCTACGCGCG
>JALGSW010000133.1 GCA_029821635.1 Candidatus Zipacnadia bacterium | reverse complement strand
ATGGACCTCCTCCGTCGATGATCGCTCATCGACAGATACGACACCGAGGCCCTTAGAACCTTCTTGCACACCCGAATAGACGCATATCTTAGGTGGAAGCCCGTCCTACAAACGACAGACGGCGACGGCGGACGGCGACAGGCAGGATGCCTGCCCCACGAACGGCGACGGCGGACGGCGACGGCTGACAGGCTGGAAAGCCTGTCCTACGAACGGCTGACGGCAACGGCTGTCCTACTCGACCGAGGTCACACCATCATGCCGAACGGTTCCAGGCGCATTGTCGCAGTCTCCGCAAGCTCCTGCAGCCACGTGCCGGAGGGATCGACCGCGAGGAACCACCACCACGGCGGGCGGTAGTTTGAGTGCTCCAGGCCCAGCGTCCGATGTGCGTCGGCGATCATGCTCAGCCGCTCGCGCTGCACCTCCAGCACCAGCTCGTGGTAGCGCTTCTGCAGGCGATCATGCTCCTCCGAGCCCGCCAGCCGCCGGATGCGCTCGATCAACTCGCGGCGCTCGGTGCGTAGCGCCTGCAGCCGGTCCTCCGGCGGCGTCTCGTGAGCCGCGTCGGCCGCGCGCAGGATCTGCTTGATCGCGATCCACAGCACCTGAGTGCGCGCGCGGAGCGCCTCGACTTCCTCGCCCGACTCGCGCCGCGCTCGAGCGACCTCGCCGTACTCGGCCGCAAGCTCGTCCACGTCCACGCCCGCGTCCGCAAGGACCGCAAGCATCAGCTCCGGAGCCCGCGCCTCGCCAAGACGCTCGATCAGCGCGCGGGCACGCGCGACCGCCCCGCGCCACTGGCGCGAGAAGCAGTCGGCGTGCATGCAGTCTTCCTCGAAGAAGCGCGCGAGGTGATCGGGCATCCGCAGCCGCGCGTTCGCCACGCCCATCGCATCCCACGTCTCGAAGTGCAGGCGCATCACCGGGTTGAGCGCGAACTCAACGCCCGCGCGCCTCAGCAGTCGGATCAGCCGGTGCGTTTGCGGCACGTAGACCGAGGCGTTCTCCAGCAGCACCATCGAGTGCTCGCGGCTGAGCATCATCGGCAGCGCGATCGCCTTGGCGACCAGCCGCAGTTGTGGGCAGACGCCGTCCGGGCCGCGGAAAGCCTCGCCCGCAGCCTCCAGCAGCGCCTGCCGGTCGGTGATCTCGCGGTCGATGCTCCCCTCGATCTGCCCCTCGGGCAGGTCGAGGGCCAGGCGGTTGCCCAGCACGCGGATCGTGCCGCGACCGCGACCGCAGATGACCACGTCGAAGGGGATCGCGCCCTCGCCGAACTGCTCGAGGCGGTAGATGCCCGAGTGCGCGACCACCGTGTTGTAGGCTTCGCGCGCGATGTCGCGCGTCTCCGGCGCGAGGAACAGGTCGACCGCGTCGAAGCGCGGGAGGTGGCAGGTGTCAGGCGTGAAGAGGAAGATGTCCGTGGAGGCGGTGATCATCACCTGCTCGGGCAGCTCGCCCAGCAGCACGGAGTAGAAGCCGCCCAACAGGCACAGGTAGAGGTCGGTGAGCGTGCGCTCGCCCGCCTGCGTCCGGCACCTCTCGATCAGCCCTTCCACGACCTCCAGCAGGCGCTCGGCGGTGCGGCGGGACTCATCGTCGAGCAGCACCTCGCGGCTCTCCTCGACCGCCCAGTCCATCAGTTCGCGCACGGTGGGGGAGACGCGCCGTGCGGAGATGTCACAGGCGACGGTGCGGCCGGCGGAGTGGTTCGCGACGCCGCGCCAGCCCCACGCCTCGGTCGCATCGTGGTAGAACTGCGACGGCCCATCGGGGGCCTCGCGCGCGAGCTGTTGCAGCGGCAGCCCGGCGGCGCGCAGGTCGGCGCGACTCACCGGGTGCTCGGTGCCCAGGACCGCCGAGGTCTCCGCGACCGCCGCCCACATCTGACTGGTGCGGTCGTCATCGCGCGCCAGCAGCGAGAAGCCTACGTTGGCGCCGCCGCCGTTGGGCAGCTTGCTGAAGTAGTCGGTGTCATGCGCGCCGGCGATCAGCCGCACCTCAGGCGCGTGCTGCTGGGCGGCCGCGACGAGCATCGATTTGAGCAGCTCGTCCCAGAAGACGGTCTGTCCGAGCGCCATGAGCGGCGTTCCGGCGTCGGCTGCGTGCTTGATGCAGGCGATCAGCGACGCGTCGAAGTCGGCGTCGCGGAAGGCCTGCGGGAAGTCGGGCATGGAGCGTCCTCCAGATGCGTCAGGCGGTCTCTCTCGCGCGCCCGGGTACGAAGACACGCCACCCGCGCGCAGGTCCGTTGCCGGGAGGCGCGCGCGCGAGGCGCATCGCATGCATAGTTCGCCGCGCCGGTGGGTTTTCCCTGCCAACTCGCGCGCGAAACAAGGAGAGCCTGCCACGGCGGCGAACCTGCGCGCCAGCATCCAACGCCACACAACAGTGGAGTGCGATCTTATGCAGCTTCCCGGCCCCGAGATGCTCGACGACCTGCAGCTCTCCCGTCTTCAGCCTGACCGCCCCGCCCGCGCAGCCGTGGTCTCCCTGCCGACGCCGCCCGGGGCAGGTGAGGTGCGCGCTTCGGGCCTCCTCAGCCAGTCCAGCCCGATCGCGTGGTGGCCCGAGCACCTCGCGGGGGAGGCCGAAGGCGAACCGCGCCGCGTGCTCATGGCGATCTCCGGCGACGAAGACCTGCCGGCCACTGTGCGCCCCGAGCGCGCGACGCCGGTGGAGGAGCCGGCCTGGACCGGCCCGGAGTGGGAGACGCGCGTGCTCGAGCACGACTACATGGGCGCGATCAACTGGGAGACGGGCGAGCTGGTCCTGCGCCACGGCGACGCCGAGATCGGCCTGCGCCCGGGGCTGCTGACCGCCGACGACGAGCCGATGTGGTGGGAGTGGCTGCAGGCTGAGGAGCTGTGGTCGGGGCCCGCCTGCCGCGCGATCCGCGTGGCAGGCTACGCCTCCGCGATGCGCCTCGATGACGACCACCCGGACGTGGCCGAGCGCGGGCCCACCAAGTGGACGCACCGGCAGCACTGGCTCTTCTGCGAGGTCTACGCGCTGCTCTTCGCCAACGGCGTGGTGCATGTGACCGCGCGGCATGTCAACAACAAGCTCTACGATGAGGGCCAGGACGTGCCGGGGCTGCCGATGATCGGCCTGCGCTGCGGCTTCGAGGGCGAGATCGCGCTCACCGGCGAGCCGGCCGAGGTGGACCTCGGCGGAGTGGTCCTCAGCACCGAGGACTGCGCGACCCTCGCCTCGGCGGAGAAGCCCGGCGGCCTGTCCGGCGATGGTGAGATCACGATTCTCCGCCCCTACGAGGCGGTGGAGATCACGCTCGACGGGCATGGCCGGCGCTCCGACGGCCCGACCTGGGTCTGCGCGCCCGAGGAGGGCATCACGCCCAGGGGCGCGGCCCGGACCGTCCGCTTCACGCTGAGCATGAACGACGCGCCGCCGCGGGTCGAGCGCTACACGGTCCCGTGGTGGTGGCTGGGCCTGTGCGCCGAGATCGTGCCCGAACCGGCACTGCCGGTGCACGACGAGCGCGACGCGATCGTGGACACCGCGGTCGAGTGGCTCAACGGCTGCCAGCTCAAGGGCTTCTTCAACGACGGCTCGGTGCCGCGCGGCGGCAAGCACTACCACGACGACGGGAGCGCCGCCGAGTCCGGCTGGGAGGGTGAGGCGCCCTACAACCACATCCGCTCGTTCTACCGCCGACCGACGCCGGAACACTGGCAGTGCGCCATGCGCAGCCTCTACAACGCCGCGGACATCGCGGTCGATCACGCGAGCTTCATGTTCCGCATGCACGGCTACGACTTCGGCGCGGTCTCCATCACGATGAACCGCACGCTCGGGCTGCTGCAGGGCTACCTGGAGACCGGCGACCCGTACCTCGCCGAGACCGCCGAGAACATCGCGCTGTGCTCGGCCGCGATGGACCGCTCGAATTGGCCGAGGCGCTCATACGGGCGCGATGCGATGTGGATCCGCGGGCCGGTCGCGCTGGCCGACTACCTTCCCGGCCGCGGCTACGAGCACATCGCGCGCGAGGCGCTCGGACGCGTCGTCGGCTGCCAGCGCGCGGACGGCTGCTACAGCGATCAGGGCGGCCCCGGCGGCGCGCATGCGGCGGGCAACATGGTGCTCAAGCCCTGGATGAACTTCATGGTCCTTGAGCCGATGATGGACTGGCTGGAGCGCCACCCGGAGGATGCCGAGGTCGCCGCGGCGGCCCGGCGCATCTTCGACTGGCAGATGGAGCACCTCCTGCGCAACGAGGACGGTCAGCTCTACTGGCCCTACCAGGTCGCGTGGGGCGACAATCCGGGGATGCCCCGCCAGGAGGGCAGCCTCAATCCGACGGGCCACTTCCCGTTCTGGTATCCGGCCCGCGCGATGCTCTTCGCGGCGCGCTACTTCGACGAGCCGGCGTACCTGGAGGCGTGGGAGGAGGTCGAGCGCGGGCGGCTGGAGAGCGGCGGGCTCGACAGCCTGCGCAGGGGCGGCGATCACTACGCGAACAAGGCGATCGAGTGCGTGATCTGGCACCAGCTCCGGCGCTGGAACGCGCAGTGGCTCGACGGTCAGCTTGTCGCGGACCCGTACGTGCTGGCAGGCGAAGACGCGCCCGCGACCATCGAGACGCCTGAGGGGCCGGTGGAGGTGGACGTGTAGCGCAACGCCACCAAATGTCCCCTAAAGTTTAACGTGCATCCCATTACATTCGTGGCTATGGTAGCCTTGCCCAGCGCGTGCGCAGGGGTACCATCCGTTTGTAGCGGGAGGTATGGTCATGCAAAGTGTCGCCCCCCCCCGACGTTCATCGCTTCTGCCACTCGTCTTTGCCGCCGTCCTGTCCCTGACGCTCCGGGGGGGGGCGCGGCGGTTGCCCTCTGAGAGCGTCCGCGGCGCGGCGCGACGACTGATGCTGGCGGTCGAGGCGAAATCCATCGGTTCCCTGCGCCAGGACGTACCAGCGATGGCTGTGAGGACGAAGTTGCTGGTCGCAGTGCTCGCGAGCGTGGGCTTGTCCGTTGGGCTGATAGTGGCGGCCCTGGCCACTTTACTCATCGGAGGTTGTGCTCTCCTGCTGGCGGGGCAAGCGCGCGCGCAGGAGGCCATGCGAGGAGGTGCAAACGATGAGCAAACCCGGAATCTGGTGGCTATCGGCCGCCTGTCTGGTGGGCGCGCTGGCGGCCGAGGCCGACGTCACATCCACGCAACTGACCGAGCGCAACACGGGTCCGGTTCGGGTCGAGCCGGACACGATCGTGCTCGCGGACAACGATGCCCCTGCGCGGGTGGTGCGCGCCACACTGCGGGTCCTGCTCTATGACGCGACCGTTGGCCTGACGGCGGACGGCGGCGCCCCAACGACGTGGCGGGGCACGCTTCTCCGCTACGATCTCCACGCGAGTGAGCCGGCGGGCGAACACACCTGGACGGTCTGGTCCCGCGAACCGCTGGGCTACTTCCAGCTTGTGACCGACCCGGTCACGCGGCGACACTCCTACCTCGCGTGGATGAGCGGGATGACCCTGTCGTTCACCCCAGTCACGCTGGCGAGATCGGAGCTGATCGGCCTTGAAGACGCAGTCCGCGAACGGCGTCCCGCGGAGGTCGTGCAGGCGGCGTTGGCCGGCATGTCGCTTCCGGACTCCATCTACGGGACCTTCACGAGTGCCCTGCACACGCCGGTTCTAGTGACCGGCATCCATCGGCGAGAGCCCGGAGGCTGGCAGGTCACCCTCGGTGGCCAGCCGGGGTCCCCGGAGGCGGTCACGCTGGTCTCCTCCGACGGCAGCACCTGGCAGCGGGAGTAGCCTGCTGTCCGGAGGCGGGCGCGGTCTGCCCGTGCCCGCCCGCCCCATTCCCGCACCGAGGCGCGGCTGGCGGCCACCGCTACGCCCGGTCCGCCGGCCACATGATGTAGTCGAGGTCGCGCAGCGGGCGCGGGGGCATCCCTTCCGCGCCCGCCCATTCGTCTCCGCTACAACCCCAGCACGGCGCCGAGGTGCGGCTGCAGGCCGCGGGCCATGCTGACGAAGCCGATGTCGTTGGGGTGCGTCATGTCCACGAGGCCCTCGCGGTCGTCCGGGCCGAGCATGTCGTAGCCCTCGACCACGCGGATGTTGTCGTCGCCCGCCGCAATGCGCTCTGCGACCACGTCGCGGATGACCTCGCGCATCGGCTCCTGCTTTGCGGTGTCGGGGTTGAGCACCTCGTTCGTCGAGAAGATCGGGGTCACGCAGATGATCGGCGTGTCCGGGTGAGAGGCGCGGATCGTCGCCAGGAAGGGCGCGTAGCGCTCCTCGACCTCCTCCACCGTCGGGCAATTCACCGCCCAGTCCATCACGTAGCAGGACGCGTCGATCTCCGCAATCGCCTCCGCAAGCTCCGGCTCGCCGCGACCGTTGCCCGAGAAGCCGAGGTTCACGTGATCCACGTTCAGCGCACGGCTCACGATCGCCTGGAAAGACATGCTCGAGCGCGACGCGCAGCCGCCCTGGGTGATCGACGAGCCGTAGTAGATGACGGGCTTGTCCACCGCGAAGGGCGCGGGCGCCTCGATGGTGGCGCCGTCGGACAGCCCGATCGCCTGCAGCTCGACCGGCGCGTAGAGGCCCAGGTACAGGCAGATCTCGCGGCGCTGCGCGGGCTTGCCCTCGAACGCGATGGCTTCGAGGTCGCCGTCATCGCCTGCGGGGAAGACCGGGCGCCAGTACTCACCATCGACCCACACGTCAATGGCGAGCTGGCCGACGCGCGGCATGTTATTCATGTGATTGAGGCGCGGCCAGTGCGCGCGGATGGCAAGCGCGGTCGAGTCGGTGGCGAAGCGGATGCGGCCGCCGGACGGCGCCTGCGCGAGGCCCCACACGGAGTCGCGCACGCGGGCCTGATAGCGCTCGGGCATGCGGATGAGCTTCGGGCGCGTCTCCTGCCACCAGGCGAGTCCGTTCACGACGAGACGGTCATCGGGGAAGTCGATCCAGTGCATAGCGGATACCTCCGTAGCGGCATCTGTGCGTCGGACGCCCCCTTCTCCGCCGGGCGCGTGTAACCTGCGAGCGGTGCATCCGCAAAGGAGAACCGGGATGCGGCGCCGAACCTTTGGGGCAGGACGCCGCAAGAGAGCAACTCATGGAGGCGAGCTGCCTTGCGAATCACTACGCTGGTCACGCTCATGATCGTTGTCGCCGCCCTGGCGCTGTTCGTGGGCTGCGATGGCACGACGGGCTACTACAACATCGACGGCGACTACACGGTCGGGACGGTGCGCTTCGTCTACGGCGGCAATCAGACGTGGACGCTCTACGACGTCATCGTCACCGTGGACGGCGGCGAGGACCGGGTCTACTTCTCCGGCCTCGACTCGCAGAACAGGCTGTGGGGCTACTCGGGCGACTACGACCGGACCGACGAACGCATCGTCGCGCTGGACATGCCCGAGGTCGACTTCGGCTCCGAGGACCAGCTCGACCTGCGGCTGGAGTTCACGTCGAACAGCCGCTTCGAGGGCGTCGCGATCAACTGGGTCTATGACGGGAACACCCTCGACGACGTAGGCGCCGCCAACATCACCGGTCGCGAGACCTTCATCGCATCCGCGCAGGCCCGCACCGTTGAGGCCACCGGCGACGCGCAGAAGGTCCGCACGTTCGAGCCAGGCCAGTAGCGGGGCCCGGCAGCGAGAAAAGGTGGAGCCCGGCCGATGCAGGCCCCTGGGGCGGGGCGATCGGCCGGGCTCCTTTGTGGCCTCTGAGAGGCGGATGGTTCTCAGAGGTCGGCTGCACACCTCGCGGGGGCTACTGCAGGTCCATCAGCTCGTCGGTGCTCAGATTCCCGTCAGAGTCGATATCCCCGAGCGAGTTCGACTTGTAGAGTTCCGCGTCGTAGCCGAAGCCGAAGCTGCCGCTGCGGTAGACCGGCGTCATGGCCTTGGCGTGGCCGTCGGCGAACGCGACATTGCCGACGCCGTTGTGCCGTCCGTGGAAGCCGGGGTACGAGTAGGAGGGCGGATCGAGATACGTATTGCCCTCCAGCGTGGTCATGTCCATGAAGCTGATGCGTGCGCCGTCGGCGAAGGTGACGGTCTCCGACGGGCTCTGGATGCTCGCCAGCGATGTCGGATGGACCTGCCAGGCGGGCCAGCCGGAGTAGTCCAGCGGCGAGAGGTAGACGTAGTTGTAGGCGTAGCCGGTGAGGCCGACGTCGGTGCGCAGTTCGTTGCGGAAGCTCGGGCAAGCGTTGATCTGCTCGTTCTTCATGTAGGGGTAGAGGATGCCGCCCCCCGGGATCTGCGCCGATGTGGCCGTGTCGTAGGCGGTCCACCAGTAGTTCGAGACCGTCGTGGCGGAGGGTGTCTCCACCGGCATGACGCCCTCGTCGTAGTCGCCGGCGTACATCGACCATCCCAGGCCGATCTGCTTGAGGTTCGACAGGCACTGGGTCTGACGGGCCTTCTCGCGCGCCTTCGCGAAGACCGGGAAGAGGATCGCCGCGAGGATCGCGATGATGGCGATGACGACGAGCAGTTCGATGAGCGTGAAACCGCGTGACCGTGTGCGCATGTGCATGCTCCTTCGGTGAGCGCTCCGTCCGAGCGCAGATGAAAGGGTGCGCGACGCGGCCCGTTAAACAAAAACGGACCGCCCGAGGGCGGTCCTGCTGTGAGTCTGCAGCGCCTCCCGCCCTCGGGGAGTGGCGCACAAAGCGAGCAGGCTCGTCTCCTGGCTCCCGGGTCATCCTCAGGCCGCGCCTTCCAGGAAACTCGGAGAGCTTTCGCTCGCAGAGCGTCCCGTGGCATATTGCGGCCGTCGTCGCCGGTCACAGTTGCGGGGCAGCGCCGGATTTGCACCGGTCTTCCGTGAGGTGCTTCGCACCTCCCGTGTGCCCGCTCGCACAGGTTGTCAATCAACGCTCCGAGGTTAGCACGGTCGGGGGCGGGAGTCAAGCCGGGCTCCGCGGCAGGCCCCCGCCCGCGCTGCGGGGAATCTCCCAGCAGCACACGAACCCGCCCCGCTGCGATCCGGAGGCCCCGTGGATGCGCACTGATGACCTGCTCGCAGTGCTGAAGCGACCCGGCAGCACGCTACTGTGCGGCAGGCGAACGTGGACTGACGACGCCGATGCGGTCCTGCTGCGCGAGCCCGAGCAGACCGTCTCTACGCATGAGCCCGCGCAAGTCCCGGACCTGCTCGACCTCGCTGAGCGTTGGCAGCGCGCGGGCTCCTTCGTGGTCGCCTGCGTTGGCTATGAGGCGGGCGCGGCGTTCGATCTGCCGAACCACCCTCCGGCGGAGGACGCGCCGCTCGCGTGGTTCGGGGCCTACCCCGCGGCCAACGTCGCGCGCTTCGACGCAGGCACGCTCCCGCGCTCCGACGACCTCCCCGAGCTGTCCGATGCGCAGGTCACGCTCAGCGTCAGCGAGGGCGAGTACCTCGACGCGATCGCGCGCATCAAGGCGCTGATCGCGGCCGGGGACACCTACCAGGTGAACTTCACCTGCCGCGCGAGCTTCGAGGCGCGGGTCGATCCGGCGGCGTACTTCCTCGCGATGCTGCGCTCGCACCCGGTCCCCTACGCGGCGTTCGTGAACCTCGGGGAGAGCCAGGTGCTGAGCCTGTCGCCCGAGCTGTTCCTCAGCCGAAGGGGCGATGTGCTGGTCAGCAAGCCGATGAAGGGCACCCGCGCGCGGGGCCGGACACTCGACGAGGACGCGGCGCTGGCCCGCGAGCTTGTGAGCGCAGCGAAGGACCGCGCGGAGAACCTGATGATCGCGGACATGGTGCGCAACGACCTCGGGCGCGTCTGCCGGGTCGGCAGCGTGCGCGTCCCGGCGCTCTTCGAGGCGGAGAAGTACCGCAGCCTGTGGCAGATGACCTCGACGGTAACCGGCGAGGTGCGCGGGGACGCGTCGCTGGGGGAGATCTTCGCCGCGACCTTCCCCGGCGCATCGATCACCGGCGCGCCCAAACGCCGCACGATGGAGATCATCCGCGAGCTGGAGCCCGACCCGCGCGGCGTCTACTGCGGCGCACTGGGGCTGCTCATGCCCGGCGGAGATTTCACGCTCAACCTGCCGATCCGCACGCTCGTGCACCGCGACGGGCGCTTCGTCCTCGGCATCGGCGCGGGGATCGTCGCGGACTCTCAGGCGCGCGCCGAGTACGACGAGACGCTGCTCAAGTCGCGCTTCGCCTTCAGGCTCGAGCCCGACCTGCGGCTCTTCGAGACGATCCTGCTCGACGAGGCGGGCCAGTTCACCTTCCTCGACGCGCACCTCACGCGGCTCGCGCGCTCGGCGCAGTACTGGGACTTCGCGTGCGACCCGGGGGCGATCCGGGCGCGGCTGGAGGCGTTCGCGCGGGAGACCGAAGCTCCGGCGGTCGTGCGGCTGGAGCTGGCCGCGGACGGTTCGGTCGAGCTGCATCCCCGGCCCGCGCCCGCGCCGCTGGCGGAGCCGATTCGCGTGGCGCTCTCGCCGCTGCGCACCGACGCGAGCGACCGCCTGCTGCTGCACAAGACCACCCGCCGGGCGCTCTACGACGAGGAACGCGCGCGGCTCGCCCGCAGGGGCTTCGACGAAGTCATCTTCGCGAACACGGACGGGAAGCTGACTGAGGGCGCGATCGCGAGCATCTTCGTGCGCATCGCCGGGCACTGGCTGACGCCGCCGATCACCGACGGCCTGCTGCCGGGCGTCTGGCGGGAGGAGTTCATCGCGCGGACCGGCGCGGAAGAGCGCTCGATCACGCCTGGTGAGCTGCTCGACGCCGGCGAGGTGGTGGTCGGCAACTCCGTGCGCGGCGCGCTGCGCGTAGGGGAGATCGCCGACGCGGTCTCAGGCGAGACGCTCTGGCGCCGCCCTGCCCACCCGAGCTGATACGGTCTTGCCTGTGGCGCGCATTGCGTGTAATCTGGCGACGCGCTGCCCCGCAGGGCAGCGGTGTCCCATGGCCGGCAATCTGATTGCAGGAGCAATGACCGACCAACCACGATGACCTCAGACTCCTCGGACCACCCCAGGGCCGCTCAGGCAGTGATGCGAGGCGTTCCGTACGCCCTTGCGGCGGCGGCGCTGTTTGGCGCCAGCACGCCGCTGGCGAAGTTGCTCGTGGGCCAGATGCCGCCGATCCTGCTGGCGGGCTTGTTGTATCTGGGGTCGGGCATCGGTCTGGCGATATTGTGGGTGGTCCGGTCCCGGCTTCTCGGCAGATCACATGAGGCACCGTTGCGGGCTGCCGACGTTCCGTGGCTGGCAGGGGCGATCCTGTCCGGCGGCGTCGTCGGGCCGGTGTTGCTCATGATCGGGCTCTCGCTGACGCCCGGCTCGACTTCATCGCTGCTGCTCAACATGGAGGCCGTGTTCACCGCCGCCCTGGCGTGGCTCGCGTTCCGGGAGAACTATGACGCCAGGATCGTGCTGGGCATGGTGGTCATCGTGTTGGGCGGCGTAGTGCTGTCGTGGGGCGGGAAGCTTGAGCTGCAGGGCTGGCTCGGGCCGCTGGCCATCATGGGGGCGTGCCTGGCCTGGGGAGTGGACAACAACCTGACGAGGAAGGTCTCCGGCGGCGATCCGGTCCAGATCGCCGGCCTCAAGGGCGGCATCGCCGGCGTGATGAGCCTGACGATCGCGCTGGCCATCGGGTCGCGATTCCCGGGGCCGCTGACCATCATGCAGGCGGGAGCCGTCGGTTTCTTCGGCTACGGACTGAGCCTCGCCTGCTTCGTCCTCTCGCTCCGCCACCTGGGCACCGCCCGCACGGGCGCCTACTTCTCCACGGCCCCGTTCATCGGCACCGTGCTCTCCGTAGTCATACTCAAGGAGCCCGTGACGCTTCCCCTCCTCGCCGCCGCCGTCCTGATGGGCGTCGGCGTCTGGCTCCACCTCACGGAGCGGCACGTCCATGACCACACGCACGATGAGGCCCTGCACACCCACCGCCACGATCATGACGACCACCACGGTCACGAACACCAGACCGACGTGGGCGAAGACGCAACCCACGTCCACGAGCATCGCCACGTCGCCATCCGCCACTCACACCCGCACTACCCCGACCTGCATCACGAGCACACACACTGACCGGCGCCGTCGTCAACCGCAGTAGTCGGCGATCGTCTCCGCCACCACGCGGCACAGGTCGATGTCGCCATCGGGCGGCACCTGGTCGGCGCTGCCCGCCACGAGGCGGTTGTCCGCCCACAGCTCATCAAGTAGCGCCTCGGTCTGCTCGCGGACCTCTTCAGCGCCCCACGGTGGCGAGAACATCGCGCCGGGGATGCCGCCCCAGATGATCGTGTCGCGCTCGCCGCACAGGCCGCGCAGCTCGCCGATCGCTACATCGCCCACCGGCTCGGGGGTGATCGACTCCACGCCGTCGAAGCCGACGTCCACGAGCTTCGGTAGCAGCCCGCGCACCGCGCCGTCGAGGTGCGTGATCGCCGACTTGCCTGCCGCGTGCAGCCCCTCCAGACGCCGCGTGTAGTCGTCGCGCATGTAGCGGTCGAAGAGCCCCGTGTAGGTGTTGCTGTCGAGGTTGTCGCAGACGTGGATGAGTTCGGCAGGACCCTCGTAGATCGCCTGCCAGGCGGCATCGTTGGACTGCGCGATGAGCGCGAGTGTGTCCTCGACCGCGGCGGGCTCGTCGGCGAGCAGGTAGCTCGTGCCGGTGACTCCGCACCAGTCGGTCATCAGCGCCGGGACCGGGCTACGCGGCGCGGGGGAGATGGGCAGGCCCTCATCGCCGACCTTCTCCGAGGCGCGCTCGAAGGTCTGCGGCGCCGGGAAGCACTCGGTGCGGCGGTAGATGTCCTGCACCACGCGCAGGTCGGCGGCGGTGGTGGCAGCGTAGTCGAGGTGCGCCCAGCACTGCGGGCCTTCGAGGAAGGTCCAGCGGTCGGATATCTCGCCGACGGGCGTGCGCCACATGCGCGTGCGGATGCCGTCGCGTACCTCCACGTCCGCCTCAACCCCCTCACGGCGGAATGAGTACGTCCCGCCGCCCTGACTGTAGTAGAGGCAGACGCCGAGGTCGCGGTGGAGCTGGTCGTAGCCGCCCTCGGCGGCGTAGCGCTCATCGAGGCGGTCGGTGTTCTTCATAGCCGCGTACCAGTAGCCGAGGTCGGCAACCCAGGCGGGCCGGTCGGCGCGGATGCCTCTGAAGGGTGCGAGGATGCGTTCACGCTGCGTCATGCTCATGATGGGCGTGCAGTTCGCTGCGCACGAGCGCGCGACCTGCGCAGGTCCGCGGGGCGCACGCGGCGAACCGGCGGGCCGGAGGTG
>JALGSW010000132.1 GCA_029821635.1 Candidatus Zipacnadia bacterium | reverse complement strand
CCGCCTACGATGACGACCACCTCTACGCAGGCAGCCACTGGCACTACCGCTCGCGCCACCGCCACCTGCTCACGCGCATCGTGGACATCGACGGGGATGGGCGGCTCGAGGTGGTCGTGGGCCTCGGGCCGATTCACATTCTCGACGCGCAGACCGGCGCGCTCAAGCGCAGTATCGACCTCGACGGCCTCGCGATGATCTGGACGCTCGCGCACCTGCGCCCGGACGGCCCGCCGGTGATCGTCGCGGCGGTCGATCATCACCGCGAGCGCGGGACGGTCGTGGCGGTGGATGGCCTCGGCGAGGTACTCTGGCAGCACGAGACCGTGGGGCAGTCGTTCGAGGACTTCATGTTCGCAGGTGACCTCACCGGCGACGGGATCGACGAGATCGCACTCAGCATGAGGACCGCCGAGCGCTTCGAGGTGCGCGACGCCTCCGGCGAGGTGCTCTGGCACAAGCACGTGCCGAGCGAGATCGGCGAGGACACGCATGTGGATTGCGTGATGATCGGCGAGTTCCAGCCCGGCAGCCGACAGCTCGTGACTTCGACGGGTGGCTGCATGTTCGACGCAGAGGGCACACTGCTCTGGACGCTGCGCGACCGCATCGAGCACGGTCAGCACCTGCTGCGCGTCGAGCCGGCCAACAGCCAGGAGCCCCCGGATCAGCATGATCCGGCGATCTACCTGAATTCGAAGACCGAGCGCTACGCGTGGGGCATCAGCCCGCGCGGGGAGATCGTGTGGGAGCAGCGCGACTTCTCGCGCCGCGAGGCGGACGGGCGTATCACGCTCACCTCGGCCTGCGACACGCTGAGCTGGAGCGCGCCCGGGGCGGCGGAGATCGCGCAGGCGGAGATCCTGATCCCGCACGACCGGGCGAACCTGCCGGCGCCGGAGGGCGCGCCGCTGCGGCTCTACGTGACGATCCTCGATGCGGCGGGGCAGATCGTCGCTCGGCTGCCCTACGATGACGTGCTGGAGCCGGCGTTCAACGGGGCGATGTGCGCGGTGGCGTGCCACGCGGTGACGCGCGACCGGAACGATCTGGTGGTGCTGACGCACAACTCCGGGGAGCTGCTGGTGTTCAGCCCGGCCTGACGGACACGGCAGACGGGCAGGATGCCCGTCCTACAAACGACTGACGGCGACGGCGCCTCAACCCCCGGCCCCCTCTCCCTGGACCCACGCCCTTCGGGCGGGGTCAAGCGGGAGAGGGGGAGAAACGACTGACGGCGACGGCGCCTCACCCCCCTGCCCCCCGCCGGGGCGCTACTCGTCGCCGAAGCTCGTGCCGATGAGCCGCGCGGCGCGGACCCAGGCGTGATCGAGCGGCACCGTGCGGCGCTCGCCCGCCACGTCCTCGAGCGGGAGAGCCTTCCAGCCCTCACCACGGCTCGCGACCATCACGTTGTACGTGCCCTCCGCGAGCAGGTCCGCCGAGGCGGTTCCGAGCTTTGTCGCGAGCAGTCGGTCGGCGGGCGTGGGTGAGCCGCCGCGCTGCACGTAGCCGAGGATCGTCACGCGCGCCTCAAGCTCCGTCAGCACCTCCAGCCGCCGGCCCACGCGCGTGCCAACGTGATGGCCCTCGCCGGCGTGCTCGTACTCCTCATCATCGGCGAAACCGCCGCGCGGCTCGGCGCCCTCCGCGACCGCCACGATGCTGAAGCGCTTCCCCTGCCGGTCGCGGTCGCGGATACTGTCGGCGACGACCTCGATGTCGAAGGGGATCTCGGGGATCAGGATCGCGTCCGCGCCGCCCGCCACGCCCGCCCCGAGCGCCAGCCAGCCGGACTTGTTGCCCATCAGCTCGAGCACCATGATGCGCTTGTGGCTGTCGGCGGTGGAGTGCAGGCGGTCGATCGCCTCGGTGCCGATGGTCACCGCGGTGTCGTAGCCGAAGCACACATCCGTGCCCGCGATGTCATTGTCGATGGTCTTCGGCAGCGTGATGACGTTGCAGCCCGCCTCGACGAGCCGCAGCGCGTTGCGCTGCGTGCCGCCTCCGCCGAGGATCACGAGGCAATCGAGCCCGAGCGAGCGGTAGTTCTCGTACGCCTGCGCGGTCATGTCGATGGTCTCGCCGCCGGGGAGCTGGTAGGCGTGCGGCTTCGTGCGGGAGGTGCGCAGCATGGTCCCGCCGATGGTCAGGATGCCCGAGAGGTCGTCCCAGTCGAGCGCGCGCCAGCGGTTCTCGATCAGCCCCTGGAAACCATCGTAGATGCCGATGACCTCAATCCCGTACTTGCGCCGCGCGGCCTTCGCCACGCCGCGAATCGCCGCATTCAGGCCGGGGCAGTCGCCGCCGGCGGTGAAGATGCCGATGCGCTTCGACTTGCTCTTCGCCATCTCAGGCTCCCTGCATCACAGTGGTCTACGGACGGTAACGACAACGGCAACGGGCTGGAAGCCCGTCCTACAAGAAGGCAGACGGCAACAGCTTGCGTCCTCACCACGGCGGCAGCGCGAGCGTCCCGCCCTCGAGGAAGATTGAGCTGCCCGCAATGAAGCCGGCGTCATCGCTGAGCAGGAAGGCGGCCGCCTTCGCGACATCCTCGGGCTGGCCGAGGCGCTTGACCGGAATCTTCGCCGCGACCTCGGCGTAGAGCTCGTCGATCGGCTGGTCGAAGCCCTCGGCGCTGGCGGCAAGCATCGGCGTGTCGATGGTGCCGGGGCAGATGCCGACGGTGCGCATGTAGCCCGCGTGGTCCTTTGTCAGGCAGCGGATCAGCGCGACCAGCGCGGCCTTGCTCGCGCAGTAGAGCGCGTGGGCGGGGAAGCCGACGTAGGCGGCCGTGGAGGTGGTGATCGCCAGCACGCCCTCGCCCTGCTCGCGGAAGACAGGCACGAGGTGCTTGGCGAGGAGGAAGTTCCCGCGCACGTTCACGCCCATGACGAGGTCCCACGTGCGGTCGTCAAACTCCTCAACGGTGCCCTCGATCCACGCGCCGGCGTTGGAGCACACGCCATCGATGCGCCCGTGCAGCTCGACGGCGCGCTGCACGAGCCCGGCGATCTGCTCCTCATCGGTCATGTCGCAGTAGACGAAGGTGACGTCGCCGCCGGCGGCGCGCAGGTCGTCCTGCAGCGCGACGCCCTGCTCCTGCTGGATCGACGAGGTGACGACCTTCGCGCCGAGCTCGGCGAAGTGGCGCGTGCATCCCTCGCCGATGCCGGATGTGCCGCCGGTGATGATGATCGACTTGCCCTTGAGTGACATGGAGCGATCCCTCCGCATCTTCTCTCGCTGCGCGGCGCGCGCGCCTACTGGTTGCCCGCCGATGGGTCATCGGCCGGCGGATCCTCGGCGAGCGTCCACTCGTGGTTCGGGTCCGGGTAGAACGTGATGCCGACGCCGGTGGAGTCGTAGTGGCGGCCATCGCCGGGCTCTTCATGGCGCGCCCAGGTGTCGGCGAGCACGAGCCATCCGCCCGGCACCTGCGCGCGGTAGACGTTGCCGTAGTGCGGCGTGTGTTTGAGCTTCTCCCAGTGCATCCCGATCACCCCCGCGTCTGGCTCACCGCCACGCAGCGATTTCGCTCGCGAGCCCCCCGACACCTTCTCGCCCGCGAGCTTCTCGCGCGCCACGCACAATCTACCATAAATGCGCCATCTACGCCCGGAGAATGATATACTGGACGCGGAGTAGGGCCCGGCGGAGGAGAGCGGGGCTCGGCGAGGGCGCAGTGACCGGTCGCCCGACGCTGAAGCACCCGCGTGACGGCGGCGTCCCCAGGGGATGGCCCTGCCTCGGGGGTGGCACTGTGCCGGCTGAGACCGACCGGGATCAATGCCGCGGCGCCTCCGCCACGTCCGCGCTCTCCCTCTGGCGGCGGACCCTCACCATCATGTACCTGCGCTTTGGCTTCAGCGTCAGCGTCCTGATGGCAGCCGGTATCGCGTTCTTCTCCCTGATGTGCCTCGCTCCTCTGGGCATTCTGCTGGCGGCGGCGCTGCGATCTGTCTTTGGGGCAGGCGGCGCCGCCTACATGCGGATCAGCCAGGCGATCGAGGTTCTCGGCCCCGAGACCGCCGCGCGCATCATGCCCCAGCTTGACGACATCCTCGCCGACCCCGGCTCTCACCTCACGAGCGTTCTGAGTGTCATAGCCCTCATCTGGGCCGGAATGCGCCTCTTCGAGATCGTTGAGCGGGCGCTCACGGACGTGTGGCCGGGCAAGTTCCTGCGCGGGTACCTCCACCGCAAGGTCGTCGCGCTGACGATGATGGTCATCGCGGGACTTCTGCTGAGCAGCTTCGTTCTGTTCGCCGCATTCCTCGCGTCCGCCCGGGCGTGGCTGGCGCAGTTCGGGATCGCCAGTCCGGCGCTGCTCGACACATTCCGCCCGCGTTTCCTTGGCGTCTACCAGTTTGTCCTCGCATTCGCCGCGTTCGCCCTGCTCTACAGGTTCATGCCACGGCGCCGGCCGCCGGTCCGCGCGAGTCTGGCGGGTGCTGCCTGCGCCGCAGTGCTCTGGCAGATCGCGTCGGTCGCACTTACGCAGATCATCCGCCACTCCGCCGGGCATGGGAGCTTCTACGGCGGACTGACCGGGATCGTCGTCTTCTCGCTGTGGTGCTTCCTCGGCGCCGAGATGCTGCTGCTGGGAGCGCATTTCGCGGTCGCGTGGGAGCACGTCTTCATCAGCAGGCGCGGCGCTGACGAGGACGACGAGCTGATCGAGTGGCCCGAACGCCCGGATGTGCTGGGGGATGGACCGTCGGGGGCCCGCCGGTAGCGGCGCTGAATCGTGGACGCACGTCGCGCGCTGGAGGCGAGCACTTTGAAGCTACTCAAGAAGACGCTGTACCGCGCCGCCGTCGGAGTACTCCTGATCGGGGTGCTCTTCGGCAGCGCCTACATCGGCGGATGGCCGTGGTTCGCCTGCGTCGGTGCCCTGACGCTCGTCGCGCTGCATGAGTATTACGCCGCACTCAAGCACGCCGGCCTCCGCCCTGATCTGCCACTCGGCTGGCTCTGCGCGGTCATGCTCCTGCTGCTGGCGCAAATGGGCGAGGACGTCGGCCTCATGGCGGGGCCGCAGGATGCGGCGCTCGAGTTCGGGGGCGTGGGCGTGCTCGCAACCGCGCATGTGCTGCAGCTCAGCCTGTTCGTCCTGCTCTTTTGCGTGGCCGGCACCCTCGTGTCGCAGTTCAAGCTTCGAGGCAAGGGGTCGGCTGTGGCGAACTCGGCGACGACGGTCTTTGGCGTGATCTACGTCGGCCTGCTGTTCACGTTCGTGCTCCGCATCCGCTACGTGGACATTCCCTTGCTGGTCGGGGCGGAGGGCGCGAGCGTGTTCGCGCGGCGTCTCGGCGCGCTCCTGTTCGTCATACTCTCCATCTGGGCCTGTGACAGCGCGGCGTTCCTGTGCGGGAGCCTCTTCGGGCGCAGGAAGTTCGCGCCGCTGGTGAGTCCGAACAAGACCGTCGAGGGCTCTGTGTGCGGACTTGCGGCGGCGGTCATCGGCGCGCTCGTCGTGGGCCTGTGGCTGGGCCTGCCGGTGCATCACTGCGTCGCGCTCGGTCTGCTGATGGGGATCGTCGGACAGATCGGGGACCTGGGGAAGTCGGTGCTCAAGCGCGACCTCGGGATCAAGGACTTCAGTTCGCTGTTCGGACCGCACGGTGGTGTGCTCGATCGCTTCGATGCAGTCCTGGTCTCGATGCCATTGGTCTACTGGTACTTCTGGTTCTTCTGGATCCACCCGCTGCAGACGCTCTGAACAGAAGACCCCGTGCGAGCGGCCAGCCGGTGCTCGCACGGGGATGAAGCCCGCAAGCGAAGGGCGGAGGTGCAGATGGATCAAGAACGGACAGTCATGCAGAGCTTCACGACGCCCGCGAACCTGCTCACGTTCTCGCGTCTGATCTTCATGCCGGTGGTGATCTACGGACTGGTCACGAACCAGCACTGGGTGACGGTCGGGGCGATGTTCCTGGCCTGGCTGACCGACCTGCTCGACGGCCGCATTGCGCGGTTGATGAAGCAGGGCGGGTCCCGGTTCGGGAAGGCCCTCGACAGCACCGTGGACTTCGCGCTGATCTACTGCCTGTTCATAGCCTTCTATGCATCAGGCAGGCTCGAACATTACCAGTTCGCCATCCTGTACCTGGCGATGGTGATGATTCTCACGCTCCAGTTCTTCCTCGAGGGCACCGGACAGGAGGGCGAAGTCGCCACAAGCCGCCTCGGGAAGCCCACCGGCGCGCTCCAGTACCTCTACCTGCTCTTCCTGGTGGTGCTGGAGATACCGGCCGTCAGGGAGATCGCGTGGGTGGAGACGGTCCACCAGATCTACTTCGCGATCCTGGCCCTGGGCATCCTCCTGAACGCGATCGAGATCCTGCTCATGCTCAGACGCATGGGGCGCGAAAAGGCGGCTCCTGAGGGGGTGCCGGAGGAGTGACCGTCACTCCCTATCCATGCCCGCATCGTACTCCATGTACTCGAACACGCAGCCGTCCTGCACCACGAAGACGACGGTGCGCTGGTCGTCGGGGCGGAAGGGGCCGAGGATGACCTCGCAGCCCTCGATCTCGCTCTTGTAGTCGTCCGTCTCGAAACACACGTGCGGGAGATCGCGCAGCGGCCCTGTCACCGGGCTGTCATCCTCATAGCGCAGGAACTCGACCAGGTACGGATGCTGGTCGGGTTCGGTTACCCACACCTTCGTCGCCTCAACATACCACTCGCCCTTCTGCGGCTCATTCGTCGGCAGGCCAATGTGATGGAACTTGCGCATGATGGTCCTCCTTGACGTTGATCCTGCTTGCTTTACTGGAACTTGAGGCTGAAAAGGTCCGCATCGCGCAGCGCGAAGCGCATGCGGACAGGCTTCCCTGCCAGCGCGCTCAGGTCGCTGCAACCGTCGCGCCACGTCACGGCGCGCTCCAGCGCATCGCCAAAGACCGGATCGCACTCGGCGAGCGCGAAGCCCTCAAGGGGCGCTCCGGAGGCGTCCTGCAGCTCCACGCGGATCTCGCCCGCCGCGGAGGTCGCGAAGTTCAGCATCAGCGCCGAGCCCGCGAAGGTCAGCGGCTTCGTGACCATCTCGCCGCCCGTGGCGGGAGCGTTGAGCGCCACGAAGCCATCCGTGCGCAGCGTGTAGCGGCGCAGGCTCGACCGCTTCTGCCAGTAGTCCTCGACCGAGTAGAGCGAGAGTTCGTCAGGCGCGCCGGGTAGCGCGGACCTCGTCGCGAGGAGCTGCCACTGCAGGTAGTGGTCGCCGTAGGCCCACGTGCCGGTGCGCTCGATCCCGGGCCGCACGAAGGCCTCGGCCCAGCGCTTGAAGTTGAGGCCGTCGCGACTGGTCATCAGCAGGCAGTCACTCAGCGCCGTCCCGTAGCGCTCCTGCGAGCGCGCGCGCATCTCGCGGTTCTCCGGGTCGGGCAGCGCGCGCATCGAGGGTGACCAGCCGCGCTCGACGTAGCGCTCCGGGAAGCCGACGAAGATATGCGGCGCGCGCGGGTAGGCGCAGACCTGATTGGTGTAGAGCTGCTCGTCGGGCGCGCCGGGGTAGATCAGCCATTGCGGCTCGGTCCACTCGAGGAAGTCGGGCGAGGTCGCGGTCTTGATGCCGCGCAGGCCCTTGCCAAGGTCGCCGCCGGTGAAGTCGCGCACGTAGCAGCGATACTCGCCCCGCACCTCGTCGAAGAACGCGAGGTTCTGCGAGTCGAACGCGCAGCAGTCGAGGACCGGCTCCTCGCGCATTCGCGACCAGTGAATGCCGTCGACGGATTGATGCGCCCAGACGACACGCTTGCCATCGTGCATGCCGTGGCCAAAGGCCTTGTAGCGCGCCTCAGCGGGTGCATCGGGGTTCGGGTCCTTGAAGGCCGCGAAGCCGTGCGAGCCGGCTCCGACGAAGACGATGTTGTTCGCAGTGGAGCCGTCGTGCTCGAACAGGCTGACCTCCGGGCGCTCCCAGTGGATGCCGTCGGCGCTCTCCGCGTAGCAGATCGTCAGCGATGTGGCGTCGCTGGCCCCGCGAGCGCCGTCGGCGGCGACTGCGAGGTGCCAGGCTTTGTAGTACATGCGGAAGCGGCCCTCGTCCTCGAAGACCGAGACGTACCCACAGCCCGAGCCCTCCCACGGGCGGTCGAAGACCATCACGGTCTCGGCGGGCGTGGGGTGCTGCAGGCGCAGCTCCGCGCCCTCCATGCGGTCGATCAGGAAGTCATCGACAAGCAACTCGCGTCGCGATCCAAGGTCGATCGGG
This sequence comes from Candidatus Zipacnadia bacterium, assembly GCA_029821635.1. GTDB lineage: Bacteria > Armatimonadota > Zipacnadia > Zipacnadales > UBA5352 > UBA5352. The sequence continues at coordinate 5,315 of JALGSW010000132.1, read as the reverse complement.
GTCATCATGGCCTCCTAACGTACCGGGAGTGCATGTGCATTGACAGTCATCCCGACTTGCTGGACTTCTGCTTCTTCGGCTTCACAGGCCTCTTCTGTGGTTTCTTGCCTTCCTTCCGCCGCTTAGGCCTGCCGCCCTTGTCGCCGCTTTCCATGTTGACTGCCCTCCTCCGTCTGGTCTATAGGCAGTAGCTGACGAAGAGTGCGAACGCGAGAACCCCGAACGCGAACGCCACAAAGGCAATCCAGTTTGTGGCAGCGGTCACTCGTGCCCACTTCGCCTCGGCCGACACGTCCTTCCCACCGTAGTGGTAGTCCGCATCCAATACGTCCATGCGCGCGCTAAAGGCGTACTTGCTGGCAAGCAGGGACACGACGACGGCCATCACGGCAACCCCGAAGAACAGCCATGACGCCTTCAGGTAGTAGACTGCCAAGTCCTCTGGAGTAGGCGAGACCTGGTGAAAGAGGGTCAATGAGATCGCGAGGCCAGACGATGATAGGGTCAGCAGGACTTTGTCGATCTGTTCCTGTGCATCATAGCAGTGACGGTTTGCATCTCTTCTCTCTTCCAGATAGCGATCGTACTCTGTGTCGCTGTCTTCGGGAGTGGCCACGACTGTTCCCTCCCCCGTGTCGCTTGGGGTCAGAGCTGGCGATTGCGCTCAGTGACGGAGACAGCGACCTTCGCCGTCCACTTCCTCACACAGGTCTCTTCGAGCCAAGGCAACTCTAGCGGGCTTATGATGTAGGCAATGAGTCCGCCCTCCAGCTCCTTGGCAATGACCACGGGGTCCTCCCCGGCCTGTCCACTAGGAAGTGCCGCGACGTGCCCCTCCCCTATCGCTGCCCGTTCCCCGTCCCAATCCGTCTGCTCAAGGGCCTCCATCGCGCGCTCCCAGTAGAGCTCGTGCCGTCGCCTGATGTCGGGGACGTCATCCTCGCGCCATCTCTCGGCGTCGCCCCATCCCCCGTACCACAGGAACTGCGCCTGGCCGGCGTTGGGCTCCAAATCGTCGTCAAGCTGCAGCTTGTAGATGTGAAGCGTCATCACGCACCTCCGAGCGCTATTCCTCATTGTGCCTGAACTCAACTGCCCGGTCGATCATCGTGACGATGTCGTTCTCCGGGCGGTAGCCGAGCACGCTGCGGGCTTTGTTGACGTCGATTTCGAACGAGTGGTAGCCCGGCGTGGGGACGTCGATCGTCGGCACGCCGGTGCGCTCGGAGAGATACTCAGTCGCCGGGCGGTAGTTGAACGCGGACGGAGCCGCGACGTTGAAGCTCTGCCCTACCGCGGCCGGGTTGCCCAGGATCAGTCCGAACGCCTGCACAACGTCGTCGATGTGCACGATATGGCGGCTGTAGGGGACGCCGTCGGCGTTGACCTGCGCCGCCACGCGCTCCTCGCCGGCCTCGACCAGCGCCATGATCTCCTCCGGGACCTCGCCGAAACCATGGCCGGGCTCCGATGGGTCCACGTTCTCCAGCAGCGAGAAGTGGTCGAGCAGGTCATCGCGCTCGAAGACCCACGAGCAGCGCTGGATGGTGTACGGGATGCCGTACTGGATCGCGTACTGCTCGACCATGACCTCCTCCATGACCTTCGAGAAGGCGTAGTGGCCGGGATAGGCCATCAGGCGGTGGTTCTCGTCGATGGGTACCGGCTGCTCGTAGAACCAGATGCCGAAGGCGGCGTCGCCGCCGAGGAGGACGAGCTGCTCGATGTCGGCGCCGCGGCAGGCTTCGAGGATGTTGAGCGTGCCCTTCACGGACACGTCGAAGAAGGTGTCCGGGTCCTCCTTGGTGGTGGCGAGCTGCACGACCGCGTCGGCGCCGGAGACGACCTGCGCGACCGCGTTCGGGTCGGTGATCGAGCCCTGGATGCTCTCGACGCCCTCAGCCTTGACGGGCGTGCGGTGCACCAGCGCGCGGACGTTCATCCCGCGGCTCAGCATCACCGGGACGAAGTGCCGGCCGAGCTTGCCGGATGCGCCGAAGACTGCGACGGTGCGGATGTCCATGCGTCTCGCCTCCCGCGGGCGACTGCGACTTCGCGCGTCGGGGGTGAGTTCGGCGCGAGGCGCGGAGGGACCTTCGCAGATGACGACGGCAACGGCTCACGGCAACGGCTGACAGCAACTTCTTCACCGTGGCACGGGCGCCCTCGTGCGCCTTCAGTCGTCAGTCGTGGCTGCTGTGGCCCCGGCGCCCCGCCGGGGAGGGAAAGCGTGGGTCAACGACCCCTCGCGGGGGCGCGAGGGCCACAACGACAACGGCTGAAGACAACGACCTCAACACCGACATCGCCGGCGGCTTCGATCTCGCCGAACCGGTACTCGGTAGCCCGGGCGATTCGGTGACCACCCCTGAGCCCGGCACGCTGGCGCTCCTCGGCATCGCGGGCATCGGCGCGTGGCGACGCCGCAGAGCTGCCTGACCGGTCCGCACACCAAACGCTCATCGGACCCTCCGCTCTGGCGGAGGGTCTTTCTCTTTGCGGCGGAAGGTCCGGGGCACTCGCGCGGCCAACTTCCGCGGCGCGGACATCGAGGCGCAAGCGAGGCGTGAGTGATGGACTGCATCAGAGCGGTGCTGACGCACCCCGCGGAGATGAACGTGGCGGCGAAGCTCAACACGCTCGGGACGCAGCAGCTCCTCGAGCAGGAGGGCGTGCCGATGCTGGTTGCCCCCGCTGGGGAGCTTGCCGAGGCCGACCTGCTCCCGGGAGATGTGCTGGTCGTGGCGGAGCTCGAGTGCCTGAGCGACGCCGAGGAGGCAGCGATCGTCGCGACCGCGCGGGAGATGCCGCTGATCTTCGTGGGCGTGCCGCGCGAGAGCGCCACGCCGGACTTCCGCGCGCTGCTCGGCATCACGAAGGCCGAGCACAGCCGCGATGCGCTGCTGCGCCACCTGCACCTGCGCGACCACGATCTCACGAAGGGTCTCGGCCGGCCGCATGAGGCGCGGCTGAAGCTCAAGGGCGTCGCGCATCTGACGATCGGCACGCAGATCGCGGGCCGCGAACTGCTCACGATCGGCCTCGCGGACGGCATGCGCCTCGCGCCGGGGCTGGCGCTGCGCGATGAGAGCCCGCGGCGCGCGGTCTTCACCTTCCCGGTCGGCCACCTCTTCGCGCTGAGCACCGGGCGGCACATCTCCCGCCGCCTCGACCACGAGTGGCTCGACTGGCCGGTGATGGCCTACATCGACGTGCTGCGCGTGCTCCTGAGCAAGCTGCTGCGCTGGTCACGGCCGGACCTGCCGATGCTGCGGCCCTACTACTGGCCGGTGAGCAACGGCGTGCGGCCCGCGGGTGTGCTGGCGCTCACGCACGACCTGTGCGGCTACTCCGAGGAGGGCGTGCGGCGCATCTGCGAGGTGTGCGCGGAGCACGGCGTGCCCACCACATTCTTCGACATGCCCCCCGCGCGGCTGGACGCGGGCGAAGTGGGCGATCAGTGCATCGCGCTGCACGTGCCCGACACCTCCACGCAGGACGAGATCGACGCGGGTATCCGCGAGTTCGAGGAGTTGCACGGCCGCACGATCCTCGGCTGGCGGAGGCACGGGCGCACCTCGGAGGAGAACTACCCCGGCATCTGGCGGCGGATCAAGGCGGGCGGGATCGCGTGGTCGAACACCTGGCCCGCGCAGAGCCACGCGAACCGCTCGACCTGCAGCCCCTGCGGCACCGCCAACCGCCTCCCGCACGACGTGATGGACGTGGAGACCGGCGAGCGCATGGGGCTGCTGGAACTGCCAACCTTCGACACGGACGACGCCGACCGCCTCGGCTCGATCGGCTACGGGATGCGCCTGACGTGGGACGAGTTCGCGGACACAGTTGCGAAGCGCCTCGACCACGCGGCCAAGCACGGGCTGGTGGCGGGCTACCTGCTGCACGGCTGGACGGCCGGCGTGGATGAGGAGTCAGGTACGCGCTTTGGCGCGCATGATGCCCAGCGGATGCTGCCGCACATCATCAACGAGGCGTTCTCGCGCGGCATGGTCGCGATGGACGGCGACGAGATGTACCGCTGGTGGACCTTCCGGCGCGCGTGCCGGATCGAGTGCACAAACGATCACCCGAGGCTCATCACGCCGGACGACTCGTTCAGCCCGGAGCTTGAGGTTTTCCCGCCGATGGAGGCGGGGTAGCGAGGGACGGGATCGGTGTGCGTAGGCCGCGCCGTACGGAGGGGCCGCCTGAGCGGTGCTATCCGAGCGCCAGCGAGGTTGGCGGCGCGAAGTCGGCCCGGCCGTTCGTCTCGCGAAGCCGCACGCGTCTCGGTGATGCGCGGGCCGACTTCGACCTGCTCCTTCGGCGCAGGTCTCAGGACGGCCCCTCCGTACGACAAATGATGCGTCCTCACACAAGGAGGCAGAACAATGTCTGACACGCTTGCGATCAACGGCGGGAACCCGGTGCGCACGGGACCGTTCCCCGCGGACAAGAAGGTCGGCAAGGAAGAGCTCAAGGAGCTCGTGGATGTCATTGACTCGGGCGCGATGAACCGCTGGGGCGGGACGAAGGTCGTGGCGTTCGAGGAGGAGTTCGCGGCGATCCACGGCGCGAAGTACGGGATCGCATCGACCTCCGGAACGTCGGCGATCCACGTGGGCGTGGGGATGGTGAACCCCGCGCCGGGCGATGAGATCATCACCGGGCCGATCACCGACATGGGCTCGATCGTGCCGATCCTCTACCAGGGCGCGATCCCGATCTTCGCCGAATGCGACCCTGAGACGTTCAACATGGCCCCGGCGGATATCGAGGCGAAGATCAGCGAGAAGACCGCCGCGATCATGGCGATCCACCTGTTCGGCAACCCGTGCGACATGGACGCGATCATGGAGATCGCCCGCGCGCACGACCTGCCGGTCATCGAGGACTGCTCGCAGGCCCACCTGAGCGAGTATAAGGGGAAGCTCGTCGGCACGATGGGCGACATCGGCTGCTTCTCGCTGCAGCAGTCGAAGCACATCACCTGCGGCGACGGTGGCATCACGATCACCAGCGATGACGAGCTTGGCATCCGCGGCAAGCTCTTCATGGACAAGGGCTGGCACCGGGCGCAGTATGGCCCGCGCGTCTACGAGGTCTTCGGCCCGAACTACCGCATGAACGAGCTGTCCGGCGCGGTCGCGCTGGCGCAGACGCGGAAGATGCGCGATATCATTGCGCTGCGGCGCGAGCGCGGCGACCTGCTGCGCAAGCTGGTCGCGGACGCGCCGCACGTGCGCGCGCAGAAGCTCATCGACGGCTGCGAGCACACCTACTGGCAGTTCGGGATGCGTGTCGAGGACGACGCG
>JALGSW010000131.1 GCA_029821635.1 Candidatus Zipacnadia bacterium | reverse complement strand
ATGGTCCTGCTCGCAGCAACCGCGGCGTTCGGCCAGCAGGTAGAGACGCTCGTGTTCGACGAGCCGATGGCGGCGGTCGTGAACGCCCGTCACTGGGACGAGACGCAGCAGCAGTGGATGACGCCCGGGGAGCAGGAGCGGCCGCTGTTCTTTGACTCGGTGCATCGCTTCCTGCTGCTGCGCTTCCCCGGCGCGGCCGAGGCCGTGGATGCGCGCCTGCAGGAGGGGCGGCGGATCGAATCCGCGCGTGTCACGATGCGCTGGCTCGACCAGGAGTTCATGCGCGTACAGGGCTACGTCCACCGCAACTGGCCGCTGGAGGGCAAGGAGCCGCCGGCGTGGCACGCACAGGTCTGGGCGCTGCGCAGGCCGTGGCTTGATGACGCGCAGATCGGGCCGACGTGGAACGCCTACCTTGGCGCGCGCGCGCGCGGCGGGCTGGGCTTCTGGCGCGGGGGAGGGGCGCGCGACACGCAGGCCGACCGCCTGCCCGTGCCACTCGCGGAGGTCGAGCTGAGCGCGGCGCAGCCGGACGCGTCCGTGGACGTGACCTCGCTGCTGGCCTCGCCCGAGCTGGGCGCGAGCGTGGGGGAGAGGCTTCGCGCGCTCGACGAGCAGGGGCTGATCGTGAGCAAGGCTGAGCTGTACAACGAGGAGTTCGGCGAGTACGGGGCGCCGATGGGCACCGCTCGCATCTGGGTGAGCGATCCGACGCTCGTGATCGAGCTGACGCCCGTTGAGGCGCGTGCGGCCGAGGCACTGCCGCCTGCGACTGACGTGCGCGCGCTGGCCGAGCGTCTGCGCGCGGAGGGCCCCGATGGCGCGCCCACCACCACCATCCCCGAGGACCTCCCTGCGAAGATCGCGGCCTTCCGCGAGCGCCACCGTGACATGCCCGCGTGGATGATGGCGCGCGTGGATGAGATCGCGAACCTCAAGACGCGCTGGGACGATCAGATGCCGCTCTACGCGCGCTTCATGCGCGAGGACCTGAGCGACCGCGACGCTTACCTCGCGGCGATCGACGGACTGCTATCGGTCGACCCGGGCTACTTCAGGGGCCACGCGCACGTGGACCCGATCATCACGCTGCTCGACTGCGGCGAGCTACTCCCGGACGTGGCGCGCTACCACCTGCGCATGGGAGTGCAATCGCGCTGGCTGCGGCCGCTCAACCCGGAGCGAATCGGCCACCGCGTCGGCTACTTCGGCGGCATGGCCACGCTCAACCATCAGTGTCAGTTCCGCTCGGAGGCGCTGCTGGCGGGCGAGATCCTCGGCGATGACGATCTCACCGCGATGGCGCGCCGCAACCTCTCGCTGCTGAACCGGCAGATGCTGTTCCTCGGCGGCGTGGTGCAGGAGCACGGTGATTCGTTCTACGAGGGGATCTCGCTCGGGACGCTCAAGACCGCCGCGCGCTACGTGCAGGACCCGCTGACGGCGATGCAGGCGGAGTTCGGGATCGAGCGGATTCTGTGGGAGGTCAACTCGACCTATCACCCGGGGCTGAAGCGTCACGTGTCGTCTGTGGCGCGGCGCTACCGGATCGAGACGCTGATGCTCGACCAGGACATCCCCCGCGCGGCGCTGCACACGCTCTCGCGGGAGGGTGCGCTGATCGATATGGGCGAGCAGGAAGTGGACGGGCTGCCGGTGATGGGCTTCAACTCGACGCCGCCGCAGCGCGTGACGAACCTGGCGCCGTGGGGCGAGGAACATGAGGCAAACGCCATCGACCTCAAGCCGCTGCCCTTCCTGTCGGTCGGCGTGGACTGGGTGCGCGGGCTTGCGCGCGAGCCGAATTACTACACGACCTACATGGGGCAGAACTACGCGCTGGGCTCGTGCCACATAGATCCGTCGGAGGAGTGGCCGAACCAGGCCGCGTGGCGGCGCGCGCCGCAGACCGCCGAGACGCTGGAGGACCTGGGTGTCATGTTCCTCTGGGGGTACATGAACGGGGCGCCCACCAACGCCTACACCCACGAGCCGAAGAACCGCGTGAAGTCGTGCCCGCTCACCGCGCAGCTTCAGCATGAGAACCGGATGATCTGCGTCATGCGGCCATCCGAGCAGCGGCACGCGGCGGAGTTCTGTCCCGACGGTGTGCGCGACTTCTACTGCCGGGCGTCCGTCTTCGCCTACGGGCCGGAGCCTGCCGAGCGGCTGTTCGTCGGCGACCGGGAGGTCACGCAGTTCCCGGTGACCGCGCAGGTGGGGGAGCGGATTGCCCTCAATGAGGGCGCGACGTACATCGGTCTCGTGCCGATCGGGGCGAGCGAGCTGCCGGTGAAGGCGCAGGTGCGGATCAGCTACGAGCACCCGCGACTGGACCTCGACGCCTTCGCGCTGGAGGCGGACGAGCCGCTGCCGAACACGGACGAGACATGGCGGGCGCTGATGGACGCGACCTGCGGCTGGCTGGTGGAGGTCGCGGACGCCTCCGACTACGCCTCGTTCGCGGAGTTCCGCGCGCATCTGGCGCAGATGCCGGTGGCGACCGCGTGGTCGCAGGAGACGCGCACGCTGAGCATCGACTGGACGAGCGGCGAGGACGCGTTGGCGCTGGACTTCTGTACCGCTCTGCAGCGCGAGCGTGACAACCGCCCGTGGCCGTGGTCGCAGGTGATCACGCGCGCGAGCGTCAATGGCGAGAGCCCGTGGCCTGCCGACGGGATCCTCTTCGACAGCCCGCTCGGGCAGCTCGTGACCACCGGACACGCGGAGAAGGCCGGCGCGACGCTCGACACGATGCCCGGCCAGTCGGCGATGCTCAAGGTCGAGCCGATCAGCGGCAACTACATCGCGATCAACCCGCTGGTGGACCCGGTGCCGCTGGAGCTGAGTGTGCCGGGCGGGGTGACGGTGCGCTCAGAGGGCGACTTCGGCTGCGGGCGGATACGCGTCTGCTCGGCGGAGAACGCGCTGTGGGTGAGCTACCATCTGCCGCCGAGTGGCGGCGGTCTGGGGCTGGAGAAGCTGCAGGACGACGCGCAGGCCGGGCAGCACGCGGGGCCGGCGCAGTGGGAGGAGCCGATCGCCCGCTTCATGCGACCGGACTTTGACGTGCGCCAGGCCCGAGACATGTCGGCGAAGAGTGTGCTCGTGGCGGGGATGCGGACGCCGCTGCGGCTGGAGGTGAACGGCGAGCGCGTGACGGCGGTGCTGGAGACGGTTCAGGCCGACGGGCGGGAGTGGCTGCGGGTGCCGATCGCGGAGTAGGGCATTGAGCACTTGCGGAGTATATCCGCAATTGTGTAACATGCCACAATCTGGACGCGAATGCATCGCGGACACAGCCAGGTCACTTCCCATGAACCCCAGGAGGTCGTCATGCACTTGAGGAATCATCGCCGCGCTCTGATCGCGGTACTGGTCGTCGCAATGCTAGGCGTCACCGTCGCCGCACAGGCGCAGACGCTGCCCGTAACCTACAAGAACAGCACGTACATGATCAGCTACGACCCGGACACGAAGATACTGGAGTGCTCGTCAAACAACACGAACTGCGTCTGGCGCACGGAGATCTCGCGCCGGGTGCCGTCGTTCAGCAACATCGCGGCGATCGCCACCGCCGCCGGTCCGGTGATCGTGTACTGCGAGGACAACTACAACACGTACTTCGCTCTCCCGCACTTCCGCACGGGCAGTCTCACCGTGGAGAACAGCGGCGAGTCGCTGCGCGGGACGATCGGGCGCGGGTGGCTGCTCAGTTGCCTCTTCCAGGTCGAGGAGTACGGCGCGAAGGCCATCTGCCAGTTGTTGGAGCCGCAGAGCAACTTCAAGATGCGCGAGTACAAGCTCGACATCAACATGTGGGGGACCCACAAGACGATCGAGACCAGCGACCTGCAGGAGTGGACGACCGGCACGGCGACCGAGTCCGGCCGCGTCGTCAACACGGCGTTGAAGTTCCAGATTGACGTCCCCAAGGGCTTCCGGCACACGCAGATCGATGAGACCTCGTTCGCGATGTACGGGCCGACGAACGACGTGTTCATGTCGGTCTTCTCCGACGCGGGCGCGACGCCGATCGAGGAGCTTGGCGACGCGTACATGGCGGAGATGGGCGTGGACGTGCAGCACCGGTCGATGGAGACGCTCGACAACGGGGAGCCGGCGCTGCTGCTGATGGGCAACGGAACCGTGGCGGGCGTCCCGTCACTGCACGTGGCGGTCGTCTACAGCGATGCCGCGCACACCTGGGTGCTCTCCTACACGGGGCGCGCGGATGTCGGCAACACCTACGTTGGCGCGTTCATGGAAGCACTGAACTCCTTCCAGCCGCTGCCGTAGACGGCAACTGCGCCTCACCCCCCGGCCCCCTCTCCCTGGAAATCGCCGGCGCGATTTCAAGCGGGAGAGGGGGAGAACGGCGGCGGTGGTCTCGCACGACGTGCCATCCATTGCCGTTCGTGGCGCAGGCATTCCTGCCTGCGATCTGTTGCGTCTGCCTCAGCTCCCTGCCGTACGGCGAACTGCGCCTCACCCCTCGGCCCCCTCTCCCTGGAAATCGCCGGCGCGATTTCAAACGGGAGAGGGGGAGAACGGCGACAGCGACTTCACGCCTCCGCCCAGCGGACGCAGCAGACGTCCACGGGGTTGGTCAGGTGCTCGTGCCGGGGTAGCACGCGGGCGGTGTAGCCCCAGCGGCCCGCGCCGTCGCAGGTGATCGTGCCTGCGAAGCGCTGGCCGCCCGGGGCCGCGCCCTGCGGCGCCAGCGGGGCATTGCGCGCCTCGAGGATCTCACCGGCGGCGTCGAGGTTGCCGAAGCGCAGCTCGACCTGCACGTCCTCGGGTGAGAGGCCGCCCAGGGCTACGTCGGCTGTGACGGTGATCGTGTCGCCGAAGAGCGTGGTCTCCTCGATGTCATCGGCGATGCGCAGGAACTTCACCTCTCGCCAACTCGCCTCCACGCGCCGGCGCCATGCAGCGAGGTCGCGGGCCGCGCTGAAGTCGCCGGCTGCGAGGCTCTCACTGCGGCTGATGGCGGGCAGGTAGAAGCGCTCGGTGTACTCGCCGAGCATGCGGTTGGAGTTGAACTGCGGGCAGACCGCCTGCATCGCGCTCTTCATCCGCTCGACCCACCCGTGCGGGATGCCGTCCGCGCCGCGGTCGTAGAAGAGCGGCACGATCTCCTGCTCCAGCAGCGTGTAGAGCGCCTCGGACTCCACCTCGTCCTGATGCTCGCGGTCGGTGTACTCCTCCCCGTGGCCGATCGCCCAGCCTGTCTCCGGCGTGTACGCCTCAGCCCACCAGCCGTCGAGGATCGAGCAGTTCAGGCCGCCGTTGGCCGTGACCTTCATGCCGCTGGTGCCGCTGGCTTCCAGCGGCCGGCGCGGCGTGTTGAGCCACACGTCTACGCCCTGCACGATGTAGCGCGCGAGCTGCAGGTCGTAGTCCTCGAGGAAGACCACGCGCTGGCGAACCGCCGGGTCGGTGGTGAAGTGCACGATCTCCCGGATCAGCTCCTTGCCGGGGCGGTCGTCCGGGTGCGCCTTGCCCGCAAACACGAACTGGATAGGCCGGTCGCGGTCGGTCAGGAGCGCCTTGAGGCGCTCGCAGTCGCGCAGGATCAGCGTGGCGCGCTTGTAGGTGGCGAAGCGCCTGCCAAAGCCGATCGTGAGCGCCTCGGGGTCAAGGGCCTCGTGGGCGCGACCGAGGGCGGCCGATCCCACGCCGCGGTGCTCGAGCTGGTCGCGCAGGCGGCGGCGTGTCACGGCGACGAGCCGCTCGCGCCTGCGCTCGTGCGCGCGCCACAGCTCCGCCTCGGGGATCTCGCTCACGCGCCGCCAGATGCCCTGATCTCCAGGTTCGGTGCGCCACTCGGCCCCGAGGTAGCGGTCGAAGAGCGTGGCCATGTCGTCGGAGATGAACGAGCTCGTGTGAATGCCGTTGGTGACGGACTCGATCGGCACCTCTTCGAGCGCGCTATCGGGCCACTCGTGGGCCCAGGTGCTACGCGAGACCTCGCCGTGCAGTTCGCTCACGCCGTTGCGCCACGCTGAGAAGCGCAGCGCGAGCACGGTCATGCAGAACTGGTCGGAGCAGCCGCGGTCGGCGCCCAGTGCCATGAACTGATCGAGCGTCAGGCCCAGTTGGGGGTGGTACTGTCTGAAGTAGCGCTCGATCAGCGCGCGTGGGAAGCGGTCGTGGCCTGCGATGACGGGCGTGTGCGTGGTGAAGATGTTCCCGACGCGCGTGGCCTCGAAGGCCTCGTCGAAGGTCAGTTTGTGCTCAACCATCGCCTCCCGGACGCGTTCTAGTGCGAGGAACGCCGCATGGCCCTCGTTGAGGTGGTAGGCGGTCGGTTCGGCGTCGAGGCAGAACTTGAGCGCCTGGGTGCCGCCGATGCCGAGCAGCATCTCCTGACGGATGCGCATCTCCAAGTCGCCGCCGTAGAGCTGGTACGTGATGGCGCGGTCGGCGGGGGAATTGGCGTCGGTGTTGGTGTCGAGCAGGTAGAGCGGCACGCGGCCGACGTTGACGCGCCAGACGTTGGCGTGGACGATGCTGTCACCGATCGGGACGCTTATGCACAGCGGGCAGGAGTCGCCCGCGCAGGTGACCTGCTCTACCGGCATCGCGTGGAAATCGTTCTCCGAGTACTCCTCCTGCTGCCAGCCGTCGGGGTTGAGGTACTGGCGGAAGTAGCCGACCTGGTAGAGCAGCCCGACCGCCACGACCGGCACGCCCATGTCGCTCGCGGACTTGAGGTGATCCCCCGCGAGCACGCCCAGGCCGCCGGCATAGAGCGGTAGCGCCTCGCTCACCCCGTACTCAAAGCTGAAGTATGCGATGGTGTTGTCGATCTCATTCGGGTGCGTTCGGCTGAACCAGGTGTCATCGCCGAGGTAGCGATCGAGGTCGGCCATGACGCAGTCGAGTTGCTGGAGGTAGGAGTCGTCGGTCGCGAGTTCCTCCCATCGGGCCTGGCTGATCGCGCCCATCATGGCGATGGGGTTGTGACCGGTCGCGTCCCACAGGTCGCGGTCGATGCGCCGGAGCAGTTCGCGGGCGGTGGGCGTGTAGCTCCACCTCAGGTTCATCGCGAGCCTCGTGAGTGGCTGGAGGCTCTCGGGGAGTCGAGGGCGGACGGTGTAGCTGCGGCAGGCTTTCACGATGCTTGTACCTCCCGAGCGGCTTCGACGATGAGTCCCGTGGCGCGAGCGCTCTTGCCCGCGCAGAGTACCGGGCCCCATTCGCACCTGCAACCACCATGCCAGAGGAACCGGCGCAGGTGATCGCGACCGCGCCCGGGATGCAGGTGCGCGGGCCTCTGCGGGGAAATCGGTGGCCGCCTCTCCGGCGCCTCACCCGCCCCGATCATCGCAGAGGTGTGACGGATGGCCGATGCGGCACAACATCAGCCCGTCCGCGACGCGCCTGCGGCCCACGGCGCGGGCTACGGGCGTGCGATCACCGCCCGGGCGCTCGTCTGGGCGTTCATCATCACGCTGCTGGTCGCGGCGTGGACGAAGCAGGCCGAGCTTGTCAGCCTCACGAGTCAGATATCCGAGAGCACTCCGCCGATCGCGAGCATCCTCTGCCTGTTCCTCTTTCCGGGCATCGCGGGGCTGCTGAGTCGCAACCTGCGTCGGATCGAGGAGCGCAGCGGCGCATCGTGGCTCGCGCGCCTCGTCCGCCGCGTGCAGCTCAGCCACGGGGAGATCCTGGTGATCTTCACCATCGTGGCGATCACCTCCGCGATGCCGGGCGTGGGGCTCTTCCGACAGGTCATGCCCTGCCTGATGGTCCCGCAGTACTTCGGTCAGCCGTCGGATCACCTGGCGGAGATGGCTCAGACGATCCCGGCCGCGTGGGCGCCGACGGACCCGGCGGTCGCGCGCGTGTTCTGGGAGGGGGAGGACGTCAGCCCGCCGACCTTCGGCGCCGAGCGCGTGCCGGTCTTGGGCGGAGTGCTGGCGTCCGTCGTGCGCTTCTTCACCGGGCCGCTGCTGGTCCCGTGGCAGTACTGGGCGTGGCCGATGGTCATCTGGACCGCCTACATCAGTATCTACCTGCTCACCGGCTTCTGCCTCGTGACGCTCTACCAGGGCGCCTGGGAGCATGACGAGCACCTCAACTTCCCGGTCTCCAACCTGCCCGTCGAGCTGATCGAGCCGGCGAGCAGCCGTTTCGCCAGCCTTGCGTTCTTCCGCGATCCGGTCGTGTGGGTCGGCCTGGGTGTGGCGGTGGTGTACAACGCCGCGAACATGATCCACGTCTTCAACCCGGGCATCCCGGCGCTGGGCATCTCGTGGCCGCTGGGGAAGCTCTTCACGGAATCGCCCTGGAACACGATGCGCGGGCTGTCGATCTACTGGAAGCCCGAACTGCTGGGCCTCGGCTACCTCGTCCCCTCGGACGTGCTGCTGTCGATCTGGGTCTTCACGCTGCTGGCCTGGCTGGTGCGGCCGCTGGTCCGGACGATCGGGCAGGCGCCGCCGGGCTTCCCCTTCATGAAGGAGCAGGCGATGGGGGCGTTCCTGGTGCTGGCGGCGTACTTCACCGTGCAGGCCCGCCACCGGCTGCGGGAGACAGTTCGGCGCTGGCCGCGTTCATCCGCCCGCGAGAGCGATGGCGGCGGCTACGGTCAGCCGTGGGCGCTGCCGGGCTTCGTGCTGGGCGCGGTCGTCGTGATCGGCGTGCCGATCACGTTTGGAGTGGACTGGTGGGCCTCGCTGCTCTACTTCGGCATCATGCTGGCGGTCATGCTGGTCTACTGCCGCAACCGCGCGGAGATGGGCTTCCCTATCGTGTGGGGCTACCCGCTCTACCAGCCGCGCGCGTCGATGATCGACTTCCTCGGCAGCGGGCCGTTCGTTGGCCCGGGGCGTATGCAGTCGATGACGCTGCTGACGATGTTCTCGTGGCTGCAGCGCTCGGTGAACCAGGCGATCACGAGCACTGAGCAGGAGGCGACGATCGCCGCGGAGCGGCTGGGGTACCGGCGCGGGACGATCGCGAAAGTGGTGCCGGGGGCGATCGTCTTCGGCGTGCTCGTGGCGTTCGCGGTGAACCTGTCGGCGTTCTACGAGTACGGGGGCCTGGTGCTGTCGAGCCCCAACGGGATCACCGGCGGGCAGATGACGCGCGAGGTGCTGAAGCAGTACACGGCCGTGTCGGGGTGGATGGACGATCCCGTGGGGCCCAATCCGGAGAAGATCGGCTGGACGATGGGCGGGGCGCTGCTGGCGCTGGGGATGGTCCTGGGGCGGCGGGCGTGGCCGCGATTCCCGTTCCACGCGGGCGGGTATGCGCTGGCGTACTGCCACCCGAGTCCGTTCATGTGGTTCCCGGCGCTGCTGCTGTGGACGATCAAGCGAATCGCGCTGTACCTCGGCGGTGCGGGGCTCTACCGGCGCATGGCGCGCGGCTTCCTCGCGCTGACGATTGGGCACTTCCTGTGCGTGGGCGTCTGGAGTCTGATCGGGCTGATGGCCGGCGAGTGGGTGCGGCGCTACATCGTCTGGTTCCTGTGAGCGCTCGCCCTCACACCCCGAACGTCTCCAGCCCCCGGTTGAGCTTGTTGCGCCTGCTCGTCAGGTCCTCACCGGGGTGCGTGCAGATCTCCTCGATGCCGCTGAACCTCTCCCGAATCAGCACCAGGTAGTCGCGGAAGGTCAGCGCCTGGCCCTCGCAGAGTCCGAGGAACTCCAGCAACCGCCGGTCGAGGTCATCGTTGTAGTCCTGCTTGGAGATCGGCGGATCGAACTGCCTGAGCACGTCGTCACAGTGGGCGCCCTCAAGCCCCTCGACGAGATGGATGCAGGGCTCGCAGATGTCGTCCGCGCCGACCACGAAGGTCACCGTCAGATCCGGGTCCGCCATCACCTCTGCCGCGACGAGATGCACCGCGTGACCGTAGGCGTGCGGCGTGAACGCCGCGCCGCCGCCGATCTGCGTGACGATGTCGATGAGATGGTGCGGGCGCGCGCGCATGGCTGTCACCCCGTCAGTGAGGTATCGTGCGAAGGTCGGGCGGTAGGTTCCGTCGAAGGCAAGCTTCGCCCTGCCTGCGTGTTGCTGAAGTTGACGCAAGTCCGGACCGGGAGGTCCTGAGATGAGAGCCATCGCTGCCCTGCAAGTGCTCTTCGTGCTCGCCGTGACGGTGCAACTCGCCGCCGCCGAGCCGATCCGCGAGAGCGGTCACTGGTCGATTCACGCGCAGGACGACGCGGCCGTCTGGGAGCAGCTCACCGCCGGGGAGAACCTGGCGCTGGGCGCGGAGGCCACGCTGCTGCCCGAGCCGACCTACGCCCCCACGCGGGATGAAGACGATGCAGCGCAGCTCACCGACGGCGCGCTCAGCAGCATCGCGACCGGGCATATCTGGCACGACCGCTCGGTGGTCGGCTGGGCCTATCAGGAGCACGCGCGGGTAGTGCTCGACCTGGGAGAGGTGCAGCCCCTCGGCGAGCTCGTGATGCGCATACAGACCTCCATCAGCGGCCAGGACGCCTCGCCCAAGGACCTGCAGGTCGCGCTGAGTGCCGATGGCGAGCACTTCACGACCGTCCGGACCCTTACGAAGCGCACGCACCCGGAGGACAACCCGGAGCTCACCTGGGAGGCGATCGAGCCGGACGATGGCTCTGTGCACGCATTCGCGCTCGACCTCGGCTACGAGGCGCGCTACGTGCGGATCGACTTCGCTGCCGCGACTTTCCTCGTCATGGATGAGATCGTGGTGCTGGCCGCCGGGGGCGAGGTGGCACAGCTCCCGGAGCCGCCGGAGACCGAGCTTGAGTTCCGCGACAACGTCTTCGACCGCCGCGAGCAGTTCCGCGAGATGATCGAGCCGGGGAACCTGATCGAGGGCATGGAGTTGCGCTACGCGCCCAAGCCGAACTACCGCCTCACCACCGGCGAGACCGACCTGCTCGACCTGACCGATGGGGCATTCGGTAACCGCTCGGATGAGCGCATCTGGTTCGAGCAACCGGCGGTCTGCTGGCAGCATTCGGCGCTGGTGACGATCTTCATGGACTTCGACGCGGCGCAGCCGGTGGACAGCGTGGTGATCCGCCTGCTCGGCGGCGGGGAGCAGGGCGGGCTGGTCTTCCCCGACGAGGTCCGGGTGCTGCTCAGCGAGGACGGGGAGAACTACTCCCAGGTCTCGGAGCGGCACAAGCGCGGGCTCGACGACGTCAGCCCGACCGCGTGGGACCTGCCCGAGGAGGGCGTCGCCTGGGTGCACAACGTCCGCGTGCCGGTGGGCATGACCGCGCGGCACGTCGCGGTGCAGATCGAGGCGCAGAAGCAGTTCATCTGTTCGGACGAGATGGCCGTGGTGCGCGGCGCGGATGACCTGCCGGCGTTCCGGCCGGAGATGGGCTCGCCGGTGACGATCGTGACCGAGGGCGTGGCCTTCGGCTCGCACCACGCGGTCCACCCGTTCTGCGCGAACCGGCCGATCCGCACGAAGATCGCGATCACCGACGCGCGCGCGGGCGATGCATGGAACGGCCCGTGCACGCTGCTGCTCGACCTCCCCGACACGGTCATCATGCACACCGAGGACCTTGAGACGAGTAAGGTCGAGCACGACGGGCGGCAGTTCACGCGCTACGCGATCCCGTGCAATCGCGGCAGGACGAGCGAGTTCTTCACGCAGAGCGAGCTGCCGGCGGGCGAGCGCGACGTGGTCTACATGTACGGAGACGCGGGGGACGGGCCGCAGAACGAGCGGCGGATCGAGTGGGAGGCGATCGAGATCCCGACGGCTCGGACTTGCGAGCGGCTGGAGGTGAGTCTCGCATGGCAGGGCGCCGGGCATTGGTATGACTTGTGGCCCGACGGGATCCGGCACATGAAGGAGATGGGCTTCAACGCGCTGGGGACCTTCTCGCGCTACTGGAAGGAAGAGGACGTTGAGAGCCGCCAGGAGGCGCTGGCGGATGCGCGCGCGGCGGGGATGAAGATCATTCAGAACGAGTCGCCCGCAGGGGCGATGTCGGGGGACCGGAAGAACGAGGAGATCATGTCGGTGCTGGCCGACGGTCCCGGGCGCGGACGTTGCCCGTCCTACCGTGGGCAGTACTACCAGGCCGAGCATGACAGCTTCGCGCAGCACGCGGTGTGGATCAAGCCGGACTACATCTTCTACGACATCGAGGCCTACTGGACCGGCGCGCAGGAGGCGCCGCGGTGCAGCCGCTGCCAGCAGCGCTACCAGGCGGGCGGCTTCACCGACTGGGACGACTTCCGTGCGGCGATGGGCCGCGAGATCCACGAGGACATGAAGCGCAAGATCGACGCAGCGCTGGCGGAGGCGGGTTTCGAGGGCGAGGTCGTCCACGGCAGCTACCGCACGATGCCGACCACGCCGCTGAACGACGGGCTCTTTGCGTGGGACAACCTCTATCCGGAGCTGCTGCAGATCGCGATGCCCAGCCTCTACTCCGCCGGCGACCGGATGCGCGTGGCGAAGACCATCGCCGCGCAGCGGGCGCAGATGGACGCGAACGACATCATCCCGTGGCTGAGCACCGGCACCTACGGCGAGTACGAGCCGGCGCGCACACGCGACCTGGCACTGGAGGCGCTGTGCAACGGTTCGCGCGGGATCACGTATTACTACTACGCGAACTTCGACCCGCTGCACCACAAGTATCACGCCGAGGCGATCGACCTTGTCGCGCCGGTCGAGGACGTCTTCGTGGACGGCGCGCCGGTGCGGGGGCTGAGCTGCGACGTCGAGGGCATCAAGCTCTGCGGCATGGCGAACGGCGCGGAGATGGTGCTGCTGGTCTCGAACTACGAGGGCGCGGAGCCCGGCACGCAGGTGGCGATCGCCGCGCCGATCGCGGCGGAGGCGGAGCTGTGGGACCTGCACTCCGGACAATCGCTCGGAGCGGTGAAGCCGGGCGAGCCGATCCGCGTAACGCTCGACGAGATCACCGCGCATGCGTACTACGTCGGGACGAAGTACGCGGATGCGGTGAGGCGGTAGGGGCGTGGGCCAGCGGTGACGTGTGATTCGAGCCGTTCGTAGGACAGGCTTTCCAGCCTGTCAGCCGTCTGCCGTTGCGCCGATGAGCGACATGGCAGGCAAGGATGCCTGCCCCACGAACGACGAGGGATGGCAGGCAATAATGCCTGTCCTGCAGACGACATGTACGACACGACTGACAGGCTGGAAAGCCTGTCCTACGAACGACGAGGGATGGCAGGCAATAATGCCTGTCCTGCAGACGACATGTACGACACGACTGACAGGCTGGAAAGCCTATCCTACGAACGACGAGGGATGGCAGGCAGACACAGGCCGAACGGCCCTACCTCAACTCATACTCGCCCGGCGGCACGTCCAGCACCGCGCAGTCGCCGTCGCGGGCCGCGTTGAACTCGCTGCCGTCGGTGAGTGAGACCGCCGCCTCGCACGCTCCCTCGATGCGCACCGGCTCGGCGTCCTCGGCGTAGACGCGCAGGACGCGCCGGTCGCCCCACGAGCGCAGCGACCAGCCCTGCCGGTAGAGGTCGGCGACCTCCGCGGTCGTGAGGAAGCGCGCGGACGTCTCCTCCGACAGCCGCGCGAGCAGGCGCCCCAGCTCACGGAAGCCGATCTCCACGCGCTCTGGGTCGAGCGAGACGTAGTTCGCGCGGTGGGTGCTGATCATCGCCGCCTCGCCTTCGGACCA
>JALGSW010000130.1 GCA_029821635.1 Candidatus Zipacnadia bacterium | reverse complement strand
CACGCACAGGCGATGGCGAACCTGGTGTCAAAGTGCTCTGGCGCGGCATACTCGCACTTCACTTCATGATCGCCGGCTTCCTCCTCGCCTACCCAACTTGTGGGTAAAGCATAGCTCCGGCACGGAGGGGGGTGAGGGGAGCCGTTGGGGCAGTCTGAAGTCGAGCCGCAAACCGCTCCCCCTCCGGAGCGCAGGGGCTTTGGCCGCTCCGACCGTCCCTCTTGAGGCCCCCCATCAGCCCACGGGCGAGGGCGCCCGTGGCACGAGGACGTTTGCTGTCGCCGTTTCTTCCGTTGCTGTCGTTTCTTCATTTGCTTCTGTTGCTGCCGTTCACGCGTAACCGGCGTAGATGTTCATCGCCTCCAGCACGTTCGCTGCCTCAAACTCCACCGTGCGGCCGTCCAGCATCTCGGCGTCGGCCCGCCCGCGCCAGCGCTGGGCCATCTCCGTGCGCAGGTACTGCACCCGCATCGTCACCGGGCCCGCGATCACGAACGGCTCGAAGTCGCCGGCGCGCTCGACCGCCTCCCGCGCCTTGGCCTCGATGAGCGCCCGCGCGTCCGCGGGAGCCATGCAGTGCGCGCAGGTGCGCGAGCGCGCGACCTTCACCTGCGCGGTCACGATGTCGCCGAACAGTTCGCGCGCCTCGGCGCAGACCGCGTCGTCGCCGGTGACGAGGCCGATCGGGACGCCGAGGTCGCCGCAGCACGCGGCCGTCAGACCCAGCTCGCCGAGTACGCGCCCGTTCACGCTGATGTCCATGATCGAGCGCGAGGACTGCGTGTGGTCGAGGATCGCCGGGAACGCGCCGGCCTTTGCGTGGTAGGCGACGCAGAATGCAAGCTCGGCGTCCTCGTCGCAGCCATCGAGGTAGCGCATGCCGGGGCTGCCGAGGCCGTAGACCGCGCCGGGCTCGCAGTCCTCGAAGATCACGTTGTAGCCGCCGCATGCCCCGTGCCCGTCGCTCACGAAGACCTCATCGGCGCCGCCCGCGCGCGCGCCGCGCACAGCCGCGTTGATGTCGCCGGTGAGCGCGCGCCGGCCCTCCTGGTAGCGCGCCTGGTCGGCGAAGGTCATCAGCTCCTGCGCTATCCCCGACGCGCCCTCCATGTCCGTCGCCATGTACACCTTCATCGTGCGACCTCCTCAGCTCAGTCTGACCGTGCATGAAGTGCGATCGCCCGCGGTCTCGAAGACCGCGACGCGGTAGACCCCGTTGCGGTTCGGCGCGGCCCACGGCTCGACCCGCGCTGTCTCCGCGCCCTCCACCTGCACCTCGCAGACGTGCCCGCGGTAGCGCACGCGCGCGCCTGCGCGGCTCAGCTCGATCTCCGAACGCGCCTCGCCGTCCGTCTCGATCAGTGGCGCCTGCAGCGCGATGCGGTCGGCGCCATCGACACGCGCCTCGTACTGCAAGCCATCGCCGGAGAGCCGGTAGCGCTCGCGCACCACGCCGAATTCGCTGCCGCCGTAGCGCACGCGCAGCTCGACCGCTCCGTCGCGCTCGATGGCGCTGGCGGTCACCTCGTACGTGTCCTCGCGCGATAACTCCGACAGCCAGCGCCATCCGCCAGCCGCGGGCCACCCAGGGCCGAACGCGACCGGTCGCGGCGCCGGGTCGAGCGGCATCGCGAACTTCGGCTGCGCGGGGATCGGCATGTTCAGCGCAAGCTCGACCGGCACGCCAAGGCGGTGGATGCGCCCGAGGCCGGTGGCGTCGTAGCCGGGCTGGGCGCGCGTGTCGATCTGCAGGTGATAGCCGCCGGCGCTCAGCCACGCGCGGAAGAACGCGTCCGGCAGGTGCAGCGCGCAGCCGCCAATCTCCGCGGGCGTCGGGCGCGGCTCGATGGCCTCATCCGCCACGTGCCACGCGCCCGCGAAGAGGTTCGCGGCGAGCAACCCGTAGCCGGAGTGCGCGTTCTGATCGGCGGGGAAGCCGTCCTGGCCGAAGAAGGGCTCGCGCGCGTCCATCCGGTGCTTCATCGCCGCGTAGGGCTCGCTCAGCAGCCAGCGCGAGGCGGCTTCAGCAGCGCGCAGGGCCATCCTTCGCAGGGCGCCCGAGAGGCGCGCCCCTGCGAGGCGCTCGTCGGCCTCCTGCGTCGCCTGCCACTCGGCGAGGTACGCGAGCATGCCCTCCTGCATCTGGTACTGTGCGCTACGGCCGCCGAAGGGCACCACGCCGGTGGGGGAGACCATCAGCAGCGTAGTGAGCGCGCCGGTACGCAGCGTTTCGCGCGCCCAGCGCTCGTGGCGGCCGGCGTAGCCGTGGTGGAGCATCATCGCGACCGATTGGCGGACGGTGAGGTCGTAGGTGGTCGGATCGCCGGGGTCGCGGTACATCCCGTGCGCGGTCCACGCGTCCATCTGCCCGTCGAGGATCGCGTCGATCCAGTCCACGCGCTCGGAGAGACCCAGCGTGACACGAAGCTGCTCGGCGGCGGTCGCGTAGAACCACCAGTTGTGATGGCCGAAGTAGACCGCCTCGGGCTCGTAGCCTCCGAGCACCTCGCGCCAGCGCTCGAAGCGCTCAGAATCAACGCGCCCTTCGGCTGCCGCGTAGAGCACGAGCATGTCCTTGAGGTTGAAGTTCGCGCACGGCCAGTGCGTGCCCTCGCGCAGGTGGCCGGCGAGTTGCGCGACGCACCAGTCCATCGCGAGGGCACCCGGCTCCAGCAGGTCGCTGCAGCGCCCGGCGCTCAGCAGATGTCCGACGGCGGCGCAGTAGCGCGCGGTGGCGGTGATGGACTCGACGCCCGGAGCGTTGTGCGGGTCGCCGATCATCCCGTGCTCGCACTGCCACGCGGTGGCCTGCCGCACGACGCTCTCCGCGAGGTCGAGGTAGAGCGCGCGCGGAGGCGACTGCACGCGCAGGCCCTCCCCGCGGGCGAGGATGGCGTCGATGTGAATCGGTAGCTCGTCAGGGCTCGGGTTCATGATGCCCTTCGCCGTTCGTCGTCCGTCGTGTCGTCCTGTAGTACGGGCTTCCAGCCCGTCAACCGTTCGTCGTCAGTCGTTCGTGGGGCAGGCTTCCAGCCTGCCGCCGTTCGCTGTTGGCCGTCTGCCTTCAGCCGTTGCTGTCGTGGCCCCGGCGCCCTCGCCGGGGAGTGAATGCCACGATTCCCTCGCGAGGCGCGAGGGCCACAACGACCACGACTGACGGCTAACGACAACTACCGCAGGCTTTCCAGCCTGCGGTCGTTCCGCCCATCGAACGACGAACCGCAAACGGCGGCAGGCTGGAAGCCTGCCCCACGCACGACAGAGATGCCCCGCCCTACAACCCATGCGCAGCCCCCGTCGCCTCGTCGACCACGAAGTATGATCCGCCGCGCGCGATGTCCATCGTCACGCTCCCGTAGTCGGGCACCTCGACCTGCACGTCCTGCTCGTCGCCCAGCGGCGCGTGCGCGAAGATCAGCCAGCGGCGGTTCGGCTCCTCGCCGGTGCGGACGGCCAGCGCCCAGACGCGGAACTCGAGCCCGAGGATCTGCGCGGACGCGACGTCGTGCGGCTTCCACGGATCGAGGCTCGTGTTGAGCGCGAACCAGCGGTCCTTGCCCTCCGCCAGCTCAGGCACATGCGCCTGGAAGGGGTGCTTCTGCGAGGTGTTCGCGACCAGCTCGCCCTCGCGCCAGAACTGGGCAAGCGTCTCGCTCGCGTGGACGGTGTCCACCGCCTGCACCACCTGCTCATAGCGTTCCCAGTCCACGTCGCGCTTGATGTGCCAGCCGACATAGTGCCGCACGACGCGCGGGCGCGTGAGCCACATGCCCCAGGTCACGAACGCGCGGTAGCGCTCGGGCGGCATCTCCTGCCCGGCCTCGAGCATCTTCGCCTGCCACTTGTCATCGAACCACGTGGACAGCTCCCAGAAGAAGTCCGGGTTCACTTCGCGGTAGCGGTCGAGCTGCACGACCACGTTCATGAAGCTGACCTGCGGGCAGTAGCCCTTCCAGCCGTCCGAGTTGCCCTGCCAGTCATTCACGTAGTATGAGCCCGAGCAGCCGTCCCACATCCAGGGGGTGATCGAGAGGCGCTCAGGCGTCACGAGCGAATACTTGCGCCAGTCGCCCCAGCGGCCCATGTGCGGCTCAACGCCGCCGTAGCCGGCGAGGATCACGCGGTCGCGCCACGCGCCCAGGCCCTCGCGCATCGCCTCGAAGAACGCGTTGTAGCGCTCGATGTAGCCGTCGCCCACCACCGTGCGCTTGAACTCATCGCTGCGCCCCGCGCCGTAGAGCTGCATGTAGCGCGTACTCTCTTCGGCCTGATGCCAGCGCAGGTGGGTGGCTTCGTTGTTGGAGAGCAGGATCACGTAGGGCGGGTCGGGGTAGAGCTCCTGCAGGTGGCGGATCAACCCGCTGTCGGTCCATTTGCGGCCGAGTTCGCTCCACCACTTCACCGGCCCGAAGGGCGAGAGCGACGGCTTCACCTCGCCATCGACGGTGATCCAGTTCGGGTTCTCCTCGGCAGGCAGGTTCAGGTAGCTCTCATCGCGGTAGAGGTAGCTCTCCCACTGCGTGGAGGTGAGGCAGATCGGCAGCCCGGCGGCGGCCGCGCGGCGCATCGGCTCGTCGAAGTAGACCTCCGCGTCCGCACGCGCGAAGTCCTCGTCGGGTACCTCCGCGCTCGGCCCGGGGAATGCGAAGTTTGGGAGCAGCGCGTGCCCCTCGTCGATCATGTCCATCTGCCAGCCGGGGTAGTACTGATCGAGGGCGGTGTGATGGCCGGTCTGCCAGCTCGCGGCCAGCGGGAGCGGATGCTCGGCCGCGGCGTACGCGCAGGCGATCAGCAGCAACGCGATCGGTGCGACTCGCTCGATGATGAGCATAGTCGGCCCTCCATTGCTTCGAGCTACGCCTCTCACTCGGTCACGAAGAACGGTGACGCGTGTGCCATCACCGGCGCTTCCGCCAGCGCGGAGTTCGCCTCGACCGTGACGCAATACCAATGGTCCCCGGGGTTAGGCTCGTCCGTCAGCTCCAGCGTGGCGGAGCGGCCGTCCAGCTCGACCCACGGCAGCAGCTCGCCGTCGCGGATCAGGCAGGCGCGGCGCAGGCCGAAGGGGCTGCTCGCCGATACCCGGATGCGCACCGGGCCGTCCGCGCGCACCTCCGAGCCCATCGGCTCTGAGCCCATCGGCTCCCCGTTCATCTCCGCCCAGAGCGCCACCTTCCCGTTCGCCATGCCGCAGGTGCGGCGCGCGTGGATCGCCTCCAGCACGCCCGCGCCGGTCAGCTCGCGCAGCCACAGGCCCGTCAGGCAGAAGCGGTTCGGGCGGCCCGGCCGCGAGTGGTCGCTGCCCCCGACGATGCCGATGCGCGCGCCCGCGTTCAGGAAGTTCGACGGGAACAGCGGCATCCCCGCCGGCGGCTCGACCATCATGTTCCCGCGCGTCTGCATCGCTTCCATCGCCCACTCGATCTGCCGGTCATGCGTCTCCGTCACGCGCGAACCGGTGGTGCCGTAAGGCTCGCGCACATAGCCGTGGAAGTGCCTGATCGCCACCACCGAACCCTCGGGCAGCTCGGCCTGCACCGCCGGGTAGACCTCGCGCAGATCGTGGTTGGCGAGCATGATCGCGCGCAGGTGCTCGAAGACCTCGCGTTCGGCGGCGTAGAAGTTCGTGTGATGCGCGGGCTGCTGCGCCCACTCCACCGCGTAGAGTGGCACGCAGCTCTCCCCGGCCTCGAACTCCACCCGGTCGAGCACGTGCGTGAACTCCGGGCTGCTCATGTACTCGACGTGCTCGGTGAGCGTCAGTACGCGGCACCCGAGAGTGTCGCGCTGCAGGCGCAGCACGTCCTCGGGCAGGCCGTCGTTGGCGGACATGCACTTGGAGTAGGCGCTGTGCGCGTGCAGGTCGGCCCAGACGAGCTGCAGGTCATCGGGCGCGCCCTCGGGCCGCAGCGGCTCCGCGGTCAGGCCGTGCACGCTCGGCCAGATCACGTAGGGCGCTTGCTTCGCGGGCGGGTAGCCGGGCTCGCCGAGGGCCTCGTCGGCGGCCATGCGGTGCAGTTCGACGCGATGGCTATGCGCGGCATCGGTGCCGCGCGGCTTCGCCACGCCCGCCGCCTCCTCGGCGAAGGTGCGCGTGGCCTGCTGATCGCATACGGGCGCGGCCACGAGCAGCTCCTCTTGTGGCGCGGGCGCCTCTTGTGGCGCAGGCGCCTCTTGTGGCGCAGGCTTCCAGCCTGCGGCCGTTCGGCCCAGCGCCACCACCGCGTAGCCCGCATCCGGCGGCCCGGCATGCTCGGTGATGCGCACGGGCTCGGTCCAGGCGCCGTCTGCGAAGCGCATCAGCCACGTGTCCCAGCCGAAGCCCTTCGTGCCGTAGAAGCGGAAGCGGCGGTAGGCGAGCCGTGGTGCGGACGCCGCCGTCCGCACATCCTCACCGAAGAGCAGGCGCGGGCGGATGGGTGTGAGGTTGTGCGGAGTCGCGTCCAGGAACGCCTGGCGCGGGACCGCGAGTCGCCCCCGGCAGGTCCCCGGCGCGGGCTCGAAGGCATCACCGTCAGTGGGCATGCGCCAGAGGTTCAGCTCGCGGTGCGCGCCGACCATCACGTCGTAGCCGAGGGCGCGCGCGGACTCCCACGCGACCCAGAGGGACCCGTCGGCCGGATCGATCGCCGGCGACGGGTTGAAGTTCAGATCGTCGGGTGCGGGCAGCGCGACCTCGCGGCCGGTCGCGACCTCCACCGCCACCAGCGTCGAGCGGGGGCCCGCGACGCGCTCGACGATGACCCAGCCGCCCGCGAGGCGCGGGTTACGGCCCTCGGTCGCGCCGGTCTTCCCGCTGTCCCAGTCAGCGAACCGCACCTCGCTGCCCTGGGCCCAGGCCACGATCGCCCGGTCGCCGTCCAGCGACACCGACGGCTGCGAGACCATGCGCTCGGTGGAGATCGCGCTGACCTCGCCATCGCGCCAGAGGCAGACGGCCCACCGGTCGCCCTCACGCTGCGTCCACGCGACCGCGTCGGCGCAGACCGCGGGGCCGTCGATGCGCTCGGCCTGCGCGATCTGCGTGACCTCGATGCCATCCCCGTGGCCGTCGATCAGCACGAGCGTGCGCGGCTGGGCGATGAGGGCATCGCGCCACTGCTCGACGGTCACGTCGGGCATCGCCTCGCAGACTCCGCGGCCAACCACGGTCATCATCTCGGCATCGAGGTCCGGCATAACGAGCGCGGCGGCGATCCAGCCATCGCCCGAGGCGGCGGCGTCCACCGAGTAGGCTCCGGTCAGCGTGTGCAGGTGCTCCATCAGCGGTCACTCCGCGGGAGGCGTCATCCGTGCGCGTGTATTGACCGGCGAGGGAGGCGGGTCCTCCTCCGGGCGCTCGCACCACAGAGCCCGGTCATCCCATCTGTTCGTGGGGCAGGCTTCCCAGCCTGCCGCCGTTGCGCCGTTCTGCCGGAACGAACAGTTGGCAGGCTGGGAAGCCTGCCCCACGAACGGCATAGATGAGGCTCTTGGGGGGTGAGGCGCCGCTCTGTGCGGACGGGGGCGTCCGCACCACGGAAGAAGGCCCTGCCACACCCCTCCGCGAACCCCCCTGCACCGGCCCTGCGGGGATCGACTCTGAGCTTTCGGAGGTACGCCCGTGGTGACCCGATGGCTGACCCTCGCCGCGCTTGTGACGATCGTCGCCCTGCCCGCGTGCGCACAGAGCCCGCTCGATCTCCCCGAGGACCCGTGGGCGGCCGATCCCGCGCTCGCCGACCTCATGAACTGGATCACCTTCCAGATGACCTTCGACGCGGGCGGCATAGTCCCGGACATGGCTGCGGGCGAGTGGGAGGCGAGCCTCCGCGGCGAGCCGCAGTTCGCCGCCGGCCGCAGCGGCCTTGCGCTGCTCTGCGCGCCGGGCTCGGCCCGAACGACCTTCCCCCGCGGCCCCAACGCCACCATGGGCACGCGCGGCGCCTGCTCGCTGTGGGTCTGTCCGGTCGAGTGGACGCGCGACAATGGCGGCAACACCACCTTCGTGACCGCCTCCAACGGCGCGTTCTACCTTCAGCGCCAGGGCCCCGCGCACAACGAAGAGGGCCGCTACACCCGTCACGAGGGCGTACAGTACCTCATCCGCGGCGACCTCACGGGCAATCAGGTCCTCATGGCCGGCACCGCCAACTGGCCCAACGGGCAGTGGCGGCTGATCGTCGCCAACTGGAGCTGGCCGGTCATGTCATGGTCGATCGATGGCGGCGAGCTGCAATCCACCGCGGTGGACAACATCCCCGATGAGAGCTACTTCGGCGGGATCGTCGTCGGCGCCGAAGGTGGCGAGCCGACGCTGATCGACGATCTCACCTTCTACCGCCGCCCGCTGTCGATCGCCGAGATCCGCCTGATCTACGAGACCTTCCGCCCCGAGCAAGTGACGCCCACGGAGGAGCAGCCATGAATCGCCTCGCGTTCCTGACGGTTGCCGTGCTGACGCTGGCCGCGCCGCCGGCAGCCCCGCTGGCCGCGGAGATGGCCCGACCGGAGGTCGCGTTGCCGCTGATGACCGCCGCGCCCACCATCGACGGGACGATCTCCGAGGACGAGTGGGCCGGGGCTTCGCGCAATGAGGGCATGTACTCCCGTCGCCTGCAGCGCTTCGGCGACCGCTACGTCACGTTCTGGGCGGGCGCCGACCGCGCGAATCTCTACCTCGCGATCGACTCCGAGCTGCCGCCCGACGGGCTGCTCACCCGCGCGGTGCCCGATGGTGATCGCGACATCACCGCCACCACGCGCGACTCGACCATCGAGCTGATTATCCACCCGCACCTCGGGCAGACCACCGGCGATCGGCGCCTCTTCCACATCATCAGCAACGATCGCGGGGCGATGTATGACCGCTCGATCGATGAGGGCAACGCGCAGAACCCGGTTGACTTCAAGTGGCGCCTGAGCGGCCACCAGTTCGCCACCGGCCAGCATGCCGGCCGCTGGCACGTCGAGCTGGCGATCCCCTTCAGCGCCATCGGCGCGACGCAGGCCGACCTGCAGCACCCGTGGGGGCTGCGCGTGGGCCGCAACTACTACCGCCCCGGCGATCAGCAGTGCTGGGAGCACCTGGGCGTCGCCTACACGGACATCCCGACGATACCGCGCATCAGCTTCCGCGATGCCGCGCCGGTCGTGCGTGTGATGGGCCTGCGCGCTGAGGGCGCGCCGCGCATCGAACTGGCCGTCGCGAACCCCGGCGCGCAGCCGCTGCCGGTCAACGCGTTCATCTCCGACACCTGGCACAGCAACCCGCCCGCGGAGTTCGAGCAGGCCCTCACCGTCGCCGCGGGCGCCGAGGAGCGCGTCGTCTTCGAGCCGCCCGATGGCGGCCCGGAGGGCACGCACCACGCGCTCATCCGCGTCACCGGCGCCGACCCGAGCGACGTCTACTACCTGCGCGAGTTCGTCTGGAAGCTCGAGCAGCCGCCGATGGATGAGCGCTGGACGGTGCTGCGCGAGGACCGGCAGGCCGTCGCGCTGCAGTACGGCATCTACCCGTATCAGAGCAAGGCGCTGGTGCGCGTGGACATCAACGCGCTCGCATCGAAGGACAACGCGACCGGCGTCACCGTGAGCTTCGCGCAGAAGGGCGCCGCGCAGCCGATGGCCTCCGAGGCGCTGCAGTTCGACGGCTACGCCGCGCAAGCCGTGCTCGACCTGCCCGACCTGCCCGCCGGGACGTACGAGGTCCGCGCGCAGCTCCAGGGCGAGGGCGTGCCGACCGAGGCGGTGGTGCAGGAGTATGAGCGCATCGTCTTCGATTGGGAGCACAATGAGCTGGGGAAGTCCAATCTGATCGTCCCGCCCTTCACGCCGATCGCGATTGCGGGCTCGACCGTCTCGACGATCCTGCGCGAGCACGAGGTCGGCGCCTCGGGCGTCTGGGAGCAGGTCGCGAGCCAGGAGGTGCCGCTGCTGACCGCGCCGATGCGCTGGCGCGTGTGGTCGGGCGGCGAGGAACTGGCGGTCGGTCCCGGCGCGGCGCCGACGCTGTCCTCGGAGGGCTACCGCGCGCAGTCCGAGGGATCACTCGCCGCAGGCCCCCTGACCGCCACCGTCCGCGGCGAGTGGGACTACGATGGCATGGCGAAGATGTTCCTCAATCTGCAGAAAACCGCCGGCGCGACCATCGATCGGCTGAGTCTGGAGATCCCGCTCGACGACGGCCTCTGCGGCTACATGCACGCCTGTGGCGACGGCCTGCGCTTCAACTACGCGGGCTTCGCGCCCGAGGGCGAGGGCGCGATCTGGGACTCGTCCGAGGCCAACGTGCGCGACATCATCGGCACCTTCTACCCCTACATCTGGCTCGGCGATGGTGAGAAGGGCCTCGCGTGGTTCGCCGACTCCGACCGCGACTGGAGCCTCGACGACGAGACGCCCACCGTGCAGCTTGAGCGTAGCGGCGGCACGATGCTGCTGCGCATCAACTTCATCACGAAGCCGACCGCGCTCGATCGCGAACGGGAGATCGTCTTCGGGCTGCAGGCCACGCCTGCCAAGCCGATGCCGCAGGAGCCGGCCAACTGGCGGCGCTGGATCCCGAAGAGCTTCGAGGGCGTGGAGATGCAGCCCTACAGCATCATGGGCTCCTGCCCCTACTACGGCTGTCTCACGCACGACCTCTACCCGATCGACCGCGACCTCTCGATTTACGACGCGTTCTCACAGGCGCGCGATGACGGCGTCTTCAACGAGGAGTTCGTCAACCAGTGGATGGAGAAATACAAGGCCTACGGGATCGAGCCCGACACCGAGCGCTGGACCTTCTACCTCAACCACATCCGCGCGGGGATGCGCACCGCCGCCGGCCTCCCGCGCGCCGAGGGCTGGCTCTGGACGCCCTACACCAACCCGCGCGGGATCGGCTTCCATCTGCAGGAGTGGCCGGTCTTCCAGGACGAGTGGATCCGCTCGCAGTTCCACGAGCGCTCCACCTCAGGCGGCGTCGGCTACGACATCGACCCCGGCGAGAGCTTCCGCGACGCGGCGATGTGGTACTACCGCGAGATGCTGCGCTGCTTCGACGGTATCTACTGGGACAATAT
The DNA here is from genome assembly GCA_029821635.1 of Candidatus Zipacnadia bacterium. Taxonomy (GTDB): domain Bacteria; phylum Armatimonadota; class Zipacnadia; order Zipacnadales; family UBA5352; genus UBA5352. The sequence goes on along the minus strand of JALGSW010000130.1, from coordinate 2,628 downwards.
CTACATGGCCGCCAACACCGACACCGTCGGGGGCGATGGGTGGGTCGATGAGAACGGCCGCACGCACCCGAGCATGGGCCTGTGGAACATGCGCGAGCTGATCCGCCGCACCGCGGTCTTCCTCAACGAAGAGGGCCGCAGCGCCTACGCGAACGTCCCGCACATGACGAACACCTGCATCGTGCCGATCCTGAGCTTCGCGACCGTCAACCTCGACTGGGAGTGGGAGTACGGGAAGCGCGACTTCCAGGACCGCTTCGCGCCCGACCTCGCGGTGGCGGAGACCATCGGGCGCAGTTGCGGCAACATCCCGATGATTCTCGGCGGCGGGCACACGCCCGCGGACGACCCGGCCTACGAGTGGATGCAGCGCACGCGCCTCGGCGTCTGCCTCGTGCACGAGATCCGGCCGTGGGACTACCGCCCCGAGGCGCACTGGGAGATGATGCGCAAGCTCTACGAGTTCGGCTACGGGAGCGATGGCTGCCGCGTCTACAACTACTGGGCGAAGGCGTTCCCGATGACCACCGAGGGCGTGGACGCGCGCGGGATCGTGCTGGTGAATGGCGCGCGCGCGCTGTGCGTCGCGACCGACTACGGTGAGGGCGGCGACTGCACGCTGGAGCTGGACCTGAATGCGGTCGGCCTGCCCACGACCGTGAAGCCGACGGACTTCGAGAGCGGCGAGGCGCTCGCCAGCAACGCGCCCGGGACGGCCCGCTTCGCGCTGAAGAAGCATGACTTCAAGGTGGTGCTGTTCGAGTAGCGCCCGGAGAGCCGGCGTACACAAAGCGGGGCGAGGGATGCGTTCCCTCGCCCCGCGTGCGTTCTCGCCTGCTTCAGTGCGCCAGGTCGGGTGCTACAGCGTCCAGTACGTGCTCTCCTGCATGCCGTCATTTCGCGTCATCCACTTCGCGTGGCCGTCGGCGAAGATGTAGTTGGAGCCACCGTTGTGGCGCTCGAGCGACACGCGCGCCCAGCGGTTGTAGCCGCTTGATGCGCTCGAGCCGTTCGTGCCCCAGGCATACTGGCAGTCGGGCTGGAGGTTGCTGGTGGAGCCGTCGGCGTTCTCCGCGATGGCGATCGTCTGTGCGGGCTTGGTGAGCTGGGCCATCTTCGTCGGCGTGGGCGTGGCGGTGTCCCCGGGCGGGAACATGCGGTAGTTCGGGATGTAACTCAGGTAGAGGCCGCTGCCGATGCTCCACTCATCGGGGTCGCTCGGGCATGTGAAGAGCTGCGTGTTCTTCACGTAGGGCATCAGCAGGTGGGGCCAGGTCGTCGTCGGAGTGATGCAGTAGGCAAAGTTGTACTTCTCATCGTAGTCCTGCGCGTACATCATGACGCCCAGGCCGATCTGCTTGACGTTGTTCAGACAGGTGGTCTGCCGGGCCTTCTCCCGCGCGCGGGCGAATACGGGGAAGAGAATCGCCGCCAGAATGGCGATGATCGCGATGACAACCAACAACTCGATCAGGGTAAAGCCTCGGACCCTCATGACCTTCACGCTCCCGAACGGCGTAGTCACAACGCGCTTGCGCTCTGCATGGCGGCAATGATAGCACAGCCATGCGATTCACAGTAAGTTATATTTCTGTGACGTCGCCCACCCGAGCTGCGCGTTGATGCCACCGGTCATACACAAAACAGGCCCGCGGCAGATGCCGCGGGCCTGCGGGAGTCGTGCGATCAGGTAACGACTAGTACACGCCGTCGGGGCGCCACTTCAGGCCGACGCCGCCGTAGCCGGTATACCAGTTGAAGTTCGACCTGTACCACTTCGCATGGCCGTCGGCCAGGCCGAAGTTGGAGCCCTCATTGTGGCGAGGCTTCGGCCAGTAGCTCTGCGTGGTCGTGCCGGGGCCACGCACATAGTACTGGCCCGCGTCAGCGAGGATGATCGTCTCCGCCGGATACACGAAGGTCGATACATTGGTGATCGAGTGGCCGACGTAGTTGGTGGGGTCACGCATGCCGTAGGAGATGAAGCGGTAGTTGAACCCGTAGCCGGTCGGTGTCACTGTCTGGGCACTGGGGCAGACGAAGATCTGGTCGTTCTTGATGTAGGGCTCAATCATCTCGAACCACTGGTTAACGTCGCCGGGGACGTTCGGGTTGTAGTAACCCGGGAAGTAGTCGTCATAGTCCTGGACGTACATCATGACTCCGAGGATGAGTTGCTTCGCGTTGCTCAGACAGCTCGTCTGCCGAGCCTTCTCCCGCGCCTTCGCGAAAACCGGGAAAAGGATCGCCGCCAGAATGGCGATGATCGCGATGACGACCAACAGCTCAATCAAAGTAAAACCGCGTCGTCTCATGACTCACGCTCCCTGTCGTTTTTGAGGTTGCGTCCCTTTAGCGCTGCAGTATAGCACATATCGCTCGTCAATCAAACCAGAAGATTCGCCGGTGTAGTGGCAACGTGATAATGTCCGGTTGTGGCAAAGTAGAAATGTCCTCCTGCCGCGGGGCATGCCCCGCGGGCGGCGAACAGAGAGGGCATGAACCTGGAAATGGGCCCCAAAGAGCGGGACCGATTGGCCGCGATCAGAGCCGTTGCTGCCGGACAGATCACGCAGGAGCAGGCCGCGGAGCAGCTGGGCATCACCGAACGCCAGGTGCGTCGCATCC
>JALGSW010000247.1 GCA_029821635.1 Candidatus Zipacnadia bacterium | reverse complement strand
CCGGGAGGATCAACCGTGGCAGATACTTACGACTTCAACTCAATCGAGCGCAAGTGGCAGGACTACTGGCGCCGAGGGAACCTGTTCCACGTAGAGCGCCGCGAGGACAAGCCCAAGTTTTACTACCTCGACATGTACCCCTACCCGTCGGGCGAGCTGCACATGGGGCATGTGCGCAACTACATCATCGGCGACGCCTTCGCGCGCTACCGAACGATGCAGGGCTTCAACGTGCTGCACCCGATGGGTTGGGACTCGCTGGGCCTGCCGACTGAGAACGCCGCGATCCAGTTCGACCAGCACCCGGTCGAGTGGACCGCACAGTGCGTGCGGAACATGAAGGCGCAGTTCGAGCACCTCGGCATCAGCTACGACTGGTCGCGGGAGATCGACACCTCCTCCCCGGAATACTACGGCTGGACGCAGTGGCTGTTCCTGCAGCTCTACAAGAACGACCTCGCGTACCGCGGGCCGGGGCTGGTGAACTGGTGCCCGGACTGCGGCACGGTGCTGGCGAACGAGCAGGTCGTCGGTGGCTGCTGCGAGCGCTGCGACGCCACCGCCGAGCGCGTCACGCGCGAGCAGTGGTTCTTCCGCACCACGGACTACGCGGACAAGCTGCTGGAGGACCTGGAGCTGCTCGATCGCTGGCCCGAGCGCGTCGTGAAGATGCAGGAGCACTGGATCGGCAAGTCCGACGGCTTCTCCTTCACGCTGCCGGTCGAGGGCCATGACGAGCAGATGGAAGTCTTCACCACCCGCATCGACACGATCTTCGGCGTCACCTTCATGGTGCTGGCGCCCGAGCACCCGCTCGTGGAGCGGCTCACGAAGGGTACCGAGCACGAGGCCCCGGTGCGCGAGTTCTGCCAGCAGGCGATGGCGCTGACCGTGATGGAGCGCGGCGCGGATGAGACCGAGAAGCGCGGGATCTTCACCGGGGCCTACGCGACGCATCCGCTGAGCGGCGAGCCCGTGCCCGTCTGGGTCGCCAACTACGTGATGATGGACTACGGGACCGGCGCGATCATGGCCGTCCCGGCGCACGACCAGCGCGACTTCGAGTTCGCGCGCAAGTACGAGATCCCAATCGTCCCCGTCATCCAGCCCGAGGGCGAGCAGTTCGACGGCGCCACGATGGCTGAGGCGTACGTCGGCGATGGCGAGCAGATCAACTCGGGGAGCTTCTCCGGCCAGCCGAGCCGTGAGGCGATGGAGCAGATCGGCGACTACATGGAGGAGGAGGGCATCGGCCACCGGGACGTCAACTTCCGGCTGCGCGACTGGTGCATCTCCCGCCAGCGCTACTGGGGCGCGCCGATCCCGGTGATCTACTGTGACAACTGCGGGACGGTGCCGGTGCCTGAGGAGGACCTGCCGGTCGAGCTGCCCTACGAGGTGGAGTTCCGCGTCACGGGGAACGCGCCGCTGTCGCAGGTCGAGGAGTTCATGAACGTGGAGTGCCCCGAGTGCGGCGGCCCGGGCAGGCGCGAGCCGGACACGATGGACACCTTTGTGTACTCGGCGTGGTACTACCTGCGCTACCCCAGCCCGCACGAGGCCAACGCGCCCTTCAACCGGGACGACGTGGAGTACTGGCTGCCGGTCGATCAGTACGTCGGCGGGATCGAGCACGCGACCGGGCACCTGATGTACTCGCGCTTCATCACGAAGGTGCTGCACGACCTGGGGTGGCTGAGCTTCCGAGAGCCCTTCGCCAGCCTGTTCACGCAGGGGATGGTGTACAAGGACGGCGCGAAGATGAGCAAGTCGAAGGGGAACGTGGTCAGCCCCGATGCATTGAACGAGGCGTACGGGGCGGACACGGGCCGGCTCTACTCGCTCTTCGTCGGCCCGCCCGACCAGGACACCGAGTGGAGCGACGAGGGCGTCATCGGCTCGCACCGCTTCCTGTGGCGCCTCTGGGGGCTTGTGACTGAGAACGCGGACGCGTGGGATCGGGATTTCGCCGCGTCGCTGCCGGCTGAGCCCACGGAGGACCAGCGGGAGATGCGGCGGAAGACACATCTGACGATCGCGAAGGTCTCCGACGACTTTGAGGCGATGCGCTTCAACACCGCCATCGCGGCGGTCATGGAGCTGTCCAACGATCTGAGGCACTTCGCCGGTGCGATGAACCGTGAGGATGCCGCCGATCGCGCGGTCTTCAGCGAGGGCGTGCGGGCGCTGGTGGCGGTCCTCTCGCCGATCACCCCGCACATCTGCGACGAGCTGTGGGCGCGGATGGGCGAGGAGCCGTCGCTCTTCGAACGGGAGTGGCCGCAGGCGGATGAGAGCCTGGCGGCGGCCGAGGTCGTCACGATCGTGGTGCAGGTGAATGGGAAGGTCCGCGACAACGTCGATGTGCCCGCCGGGACGGAGATGGACGAGGTGGCCGAGCTTGCGCTCGGGCGTGAGAAGCTCGCGAAGTACGTCGAGGGCAAAGAGATCGTGAAGGTCATCAAGGTGCCGGACAAGCTGATCAACATCGTTGTGAAGTGAACTCCGGCGACAGGCCCACGGGGGATGGGGGATGCTCGAGAGCCTGACATTCGCACAAAAGCTCGTGGTCGCGCTGGTCGCGGCGGCGCTGGTTGTCGCCGTGTGGCTGGGCACGAGCGGAGGCCGACGCGACGCGGCTCCTGTCGCGGGGGACGGCGTCACGTACACGCTCCCCGGTTCGGCGGACGTGCCCATCACCGTGCACGTGATCGGCGAGGTGCGCCGGCCCGG
>JALGSW010000129.1 GCA_029821635.1 Candidatus Zipacnadia bacterium | reverse complement strand
GGCCACCTCCTCAACGGCAGTTGCCAGCTATCAGTTGCCGGTTGCCAGCCAACGTCAACGGCTTGTTCTGCGGCCCGGTTGCCCAGCCGTTGCCGGCAACTGGGAACTGGCACAGAACTGAAAAAGCCTCCATCTCAATAAGAGACGGAGGCGTAAGACGCTATCCGCGGTACCACTCTCGTTGGCTGCCGGGGGCAGCCCACTCATCCGGCGCGGCGAAGGTATAGGCCCTCGCGATGCCGTCCTCAGGTAACGGTCGAGGTTGCCGGCGCCACCTACTCGACGAGCGATGCGGCGCATCGCCGTCTTTCCGCGCGCGACTCGGGGGCCAGTTCGGCGGTTGGCGGCGGTCGCCTTCCAGCCCGGGCCTGATCGGCCACCGGGCGACCTCTCTCCTGCCGCGTCTGCGCGTACTACTCCCCTTCGCAGTCTTTCAGGCGCACATCCGTGCGCTCAGGGCCAATTGTGCGGGCATTGTAGCGGGAGGGGGGCGCGCGTGTCAAGGCCCCGCAACTCGGGTACTCAGGCGGCCGACCCCTTGCTGGTAGTCGACACAGGCGCGGTCGCATCGTCTCCTGCGGCGAGGCGCTCCCGCTGGCGCGCGAGATTCACGCGGTAGTTCGCCTCAAGCCGAGCCCAGAAGCCTGCGGTCATCCCGAGTGCGCGCTCGAGTTGCAGCGCTGTCTCCGGTTCGATGCGCTTCTTCCCGTTGACGATCTGGCTGATCGCGCTCTCAGGCCTGCCCATTCGGCGAGCCAGGTCGGCCTGCGTCATCCCAAGCTCCTGAAGGAACTCGCGGATAGTCTCGCCGGGCGACACGATGTAGTCAGGAACGAAACTGGTTGTGTTGTCTGCATCCATCGTCCTGACTCACCCCTCTCGTCCAAGCATACCACATCGCCCCTCCCACGAGAACGCCCCCCCGGCAGGGGAATCGCCCCCGCGCGATGAAGGGGGTGCGCGTATGAGCCCGCATGAGCCGAGACGCTACCGCAGACTGGTCGCGGCCGAGGGCCTCGTGGCCTTCGAGGTCGCGGTCGGCGAGACGGACTTGATGGTGCTGGCTGAGCGCGATCTGCGCGCTGAGGCCCGCGCCGCCGCGCGCGAGGCTCGGAGGCAGATCGAGAGCCACGCGGCCCTGCACTCGGAGTTCCTCGGCGCCCGCAGACCGCTGCCCCCTCCCACGGATGCGCAACCGATCGTGGCCACCATGTACGCCGCCGCGCGCATCGCCGGGACCGGCCCGATGGCCGCCGTCGCCGGTGCGGTCGCCGAGCACGTCGCGCGGGGGCTCGCGGAGCACAGCAGCGAAGTCATCGTCGAGAACGGTGGCGACCTGTTCGCGATCACCAGCCGGGAGCGCACCGTCGCGGTCGCGGCACCCGGCTCGCCGCTGGATGGGCACATCGCGCTGGCGCTGCCGCCGGGCGAGCGGTCGCTGTGCACCTCATCGGGCACCATCGGCCACTCCGCCAGCGGGGGCAGGGCCGACGCGGTGGTCATCGCCGCCGCGGACGGGGCGCTCGCGGACGCCATCGCGACCGCCACCGGCAACCGCGTCTCCGGCCCCGAAGACGTGCAGACCTCAGTCGAGTGGGCGCGAGGGCGCGAGGGCGTACAGTACGTGCTCGTGATCTGCGGCGAGACGCTGGGCGCATGGGGAGAGCTTGAGCTGCGTGGCGCGTGACGCGCGCGCATGAGAGGAGCCCGGCGATGGACCCCGCGCTACAGTACGGACTGCTGCTGAGCCTAATCGCGGGCATGGCGACAACCGTCGGCGCCGCCATCGCGTTCGTGGTGAAGCGCTTCTCCGACCGGACGCTCGCGCTGCTGCTGGGCTTCGCGGCCGGGGTGATGATCGCGATCTCGTTCCTCGAGCTCTACGGGCAGGCCGAGGAGCAGGTGGGGGCCGTGTGGGCGGCCATCGCGTTCTTCTCCGGCTTCGCAATCATCTTCCTCGTGGACATCCTTGTGCCACACTCGTATGAGAGCGAGAAGGCCGATCCGAAGAGGGCCGGGCTGAAGCGAGCGGGGACGCTCACCGCGGTGGGGATCGCGATCCACAACTTCCCGGAGGGGCTCGTGGTGCTTTCCGGCGCGGCAAGCTCCCCGGAACTGGGGGTGACGCTCGCGATCGCGATCGCGCTGCACAACATCCCCGAGGGGATCGCGGTGGCGGTGCCGATCGCGGCCGCGACCGGACGGCGGACGACGGCGTTCTGGTACTCGTTCCTCTCGGGCATCGCCGAGCCGATCGGGGCGCTGATGGGAGCGCTCGTGCTCATGCACTTCATGACCCCCGCGGTGACGGGCTTCATGCTCGCGGGAGTGGCGGGGTTGATGGTCTTCATCAGCCTCGATGAGCTGCTCCCGACGGCGAACCGGTACGGGCAAGAACATGCCGCAACGCTCGGCGCGGCGGGGGGCATGGCGTTGATGATCGTCACGCTCATCATGCTCAAGTGAGGCCGCGCGGACGCGCGTGGGCGCTCCCTGCTGACCGTCCAGCGCCTGCGTCTGTTCTTGACCGACCTCCCTGCTTCCACTATAATGTCCGCCGGGAACCGGATTCATCGTTCCACCGGCGCGCGACCTGCTCCATGCTGCGAGGAGCGTGGGATGGACGAGACTTGATGGGCGACGGCACTATTCCTGCAGTATTGTCGGGCGTTGACTGCAGTCGGCGGGAATCGGGCCACATGAGGCCATGGCCCTGCCGATAACCCCCACCAACCCACCACTGAAAGGGGTCGTCTCATGTCCAACGAGGAGCAGAAGGACGAAATGGTCGATGAGTCCTCCGACATGGAGGAACAGGACGAGGAGTACAGCTACACCGATGCGCCCAAGGTGTCGGGCGGCGGAAGCGCGGGCATCTGGGTGATCATTATCCTCGTCATCGTGGCCCTGATCGCCGTCGGCGCCTACCACTGGGTAGGCAAGGAGAAGGCGCAGCGAGAGGCCGAGCTGCAGCAGCGCCAGCACGTGCGGCAGCAGCAGCTCGCCCTGGTCGCCGCCGATCTCCCCGAGGCCCAGGCCGCCCTTGACAGCGGCGACATCGACGCGATGGTCGAGAAGCTGCAGCAGATGGACCAGAAGCTGCAGATCCTCGCCTCCGCCGCAAACAACGCCGGTGACACCGACGAGGCGCAGCGGATCGCGAGCATGCGCGCGCCCGTACAGGACGCCGTGAAGGCGCTGCAGCCGATCTACGAGCAGATCCAAGCCAAGCGCGACGAGATCAATGCGCTTGAGGATGAGCTCTCCACGACGGCTGCCTCGAGCCTCGCGGCCGTGCGCGCCCAGTTCGGTGGCGGCGAGCCGGCGATCGCCGATGAGGAACCGGTCGACGCGGACGCCGACGCCGACGCCGAGGAGCCTGCCCTCGAGGAGGCCGCGGCGGACGATGCGGACGCCGCCCAGGGCGATGAGCCTGCTGAGGACGCGGACGCCGAACAGGCGCCGGCAGACGAGGCGGCAGCGGACGAGGCCGATCCGGACCAGGCAGCGCCTGAGCAGGCCGACCCTGACATGCCTGCTGACGACGGTGGCGCGGCCGAGGCAGAGGCTCCCGGAGAGGCCGCCGACCTCGCCCCCGCAGCGTAGCACGGGCGGGTGCGTTGGGCAGAACCAGCAACTCAGGGCGACCGGGCGCGACTGCGACTTACCTCGCGCCCGGTTGTCAATCGATTCCGTCAGCAACGATCCGGTAGCTGTCGCCGGCGCAGTGCGCTTGTGCGCGGCGGCACATTCGTATGTACGCATGCGTGCACAGGACGGGCGGCACCACAGGCTCAATCTGTAGGCGCCCCCGATCCGGTCAAACCTCCGAGGATAGGCGATACATGAGCTCTGCGAGCAAGAAGGCTGCGTCGCTCATCTCAAAGCTGCGAGCGAAAAGTTCGGCATCGCGCGACACCGTGCTCTCCGACCTGGTCGAGCTGGGTCCTGATGCGGTCGAGCCGCTGATGGAGGCGCTCGATCACAAGGACTACAAGGTGCGGATGGCGGTCGCTGAGGCGCTTGGGGAGTTGGAGGACGAGCGCGCCATCCCTCCACTGATCGAGGCGCTCAGCGATTCGAGCAAGAACACGCAGGAAGCCGCCGCGGGCGCGCTGGCCGTGATCGGCAACGGCGCGGTCCCCGCGCTGCTGGACGCGCTCATCGGCAGCGACCAGGCGGCGCGCAAGTGGGCCGCGGAGGCGCTGGGGAGCATCGGCGACGCGTCGGTGGCTCAGGAGCTGATGAAGCGGCTCAACGACCCGAACATCGAGGTCCAGCGGGCGGCCGTCACGGCGCTCGGGGACCTCAAGAGCAAGCGCGCGATTGACCCGCTGATCGACGTGTTGCGCGATGACAACGTGGACCTGGCCAAGGCCGCCGCCGAGGCGCTGGGGAAGATCCGCAGCGAGGTGGCGATCGAGCCGCTGATCGAGGCGCTGAGCTCCCCGAGCGTGGACGTGCGCAAAGCCGCCGGCAGCTCGCTGCAACGCGTGGGCTCGGCCGCCGTTCCCAAGCTCATCGAGGCGGTGCGCGAGGGCGATCCGATGATGCGCCGCTGGGGCGTTGAGGTGCTCGGCGAGATCGCCGATGAAAGCGCCCTGGAGATGCTGGTGGAGTCGCTGGACGATGCCGACGAGCGCGTTGTCCGTTACGCGGCGGTCGCGCTCGGGCGGCTGGGCAAGGAGTCAAGCATCAAGTACCTCGAGCCGCTGCTCGACCACGAGAACAAGGACATCCGCTACGCGGCGGTCGAGGGCCTGTCGGGAACCGGCAGCTACAAGGCCGTGGACGCCGTCGCGCGCTGCCTCGAGGACAACGACTGGGTCGTGCGCATGACCGCGGCCTGCGGCCTCGGCGAGATCGCATCGCGAACCTGCGTGGACCCGCTGCTCAAGGCGCTCGAGGACATTGAGTGGAGCGTCCGGCGCCATGCGGCGCTCGCACTCGGGCGCGTCGGCATCAAGAAGCGCGCGCTCGAAGCGCTCATGGACCTGCTGAACGATCCGAAGGAACTGGTCCGCGGCGGCGCGGCGCAGGCACTGGGCGACCTGGAGGCCGAGGAGGCTATCCCGCGCCTCGAAGAGATGCTCGACGACGATGACCCGAAGGTCGTCGCGGTGGTCGAGGACGCGCTGATGCAGCTGGGCGTGGAGCTCGAGTAGCGGCAGGGCAGTCTGACGAGAGGGGGACGCGCCGTGACACGGGAAGGGTGTACAGGCCTCGCGGTGTGGGTGCTCATCATCCTGGTGCTCATGGCCCTGATCGCCGCCGGCGGGTACCAGTTGATCCGGGGGCAGCAGCGGCTGAGTGAGCTTGAGGCTGAGCAACGGGCGGCGGTCCGCCAGCAGCAAGTTGCGATCGTCGCCGATGACGTGGACGAGGCGGCCAAGTGGCTGGAGCGCCGCGAGTCCGAGATGGTCCTCTCCACGCTTCGCCAGATGGACCAGAAGCTGCAGATTCTTGCTTTGGCGGCGAATTCCGCCGGGGATACCGCTGAGGCCGGGCGCATCGCCTCCCTCCGCCAGCCGGTGATGGACGCTGTTGCGGCGATGGAAGCCGCTGCGGGCGACGAGCAGGCCCTCCAGGCAGCCTCGGAGTACTTGCCCACGATCCGCGACTCGTTCGCCTCGACCGAACCACCAGCCCAACCCGCCCCTGCAGGGCCCCCCGAGCGAACATCGAGCAGCGGTCCCGAGGCGACGCAGCGAGCGGTGGTGCGACGCCAGCAGCTTCAGAACGTAGCAGGGGACCTCGATCGTGTTGAGCGCTTCGTGAATGACCGGAAGCCGCAGTACGCCCTCGAAACGCTGCAGGAGATGGATCAGAAGCTGCAGCTACTCATGGCGGCGGCCCACTCCCAGGCAGAGACGCAGCGATTTGAGCGGCTCAACGAACTACACACTTCAGTTCTGGACGCGGTGGCCCGGATCGGGGACGAGGAGAGCGATGAGCGGCGACTGGTCGCTGAGAAGAACGCCATTCAGCCCCTGCGGGAAGCCTTTGAGGGAGCACTGAGCGAGGAAGATCAGGCTGCGCAGTGAGGCGCGTGCGGCGTTGAGGATGCGGCCCGGGAGACCGGGCCGTCTGCATGTACGAGGCGGCCCGCGCGGACGGGCCTCGGCTTGCGTTTTCAGGTGGCCTGTCGTATAATCGCCGATGTTGCCGGACAGGCTCCGGCGACGCGTTTTTCTGCCGAATACTCGCCGAGGATGGTCGCAGAAGGGGCTGATTCACCTTGAGGCGTCTGCTCGCGATCTGCTGTGGCGCCGCGCTTGTCGTCCTGCTCGGCTGCCAGCAAACGACCCCGACCGGATCACCGCTTTCACTCACTCCGCAGACCGGTCAGCAGGCACAGGCCGGGGAGAGCATGACACCCGAACAGGAGCAGCTCCTCAACAAGCTCGAGGAGAAGCTCGACGACCTTCAGAAGCACGGCATGTCGCTCGAGGATGCCCTGGAGCGGCTGCAGGAGGAGGAGCGCGCCGCGGCCGGGCCGCCCGACCTCGTGAAGGACCTCTGGCCCGCGCAGCGCGTGCTCAACGACGCGATCAACGCCGCCCGCTCCGAGAAGGCCGGAGAGACGACCGCGGCGCTCGACCGGCTGATCGCGCTCAATGACGCGATCACCGGCGACCTGCCCGCCTCGCAGATCATGGTACGCTGCGAACGCGCGCTGGCGTACCTGAGCCAGAACGCGCTTGATGAAGCGGGCATCGAGATGGCGATGGCCTACCGGGTGGCGGATGGAACGAAGTTCGCGACACTCGTGCCCGAGGGCACCATCGCCCTGATTCAGAACAGCGCGCGCAGCCAGATCTCGGCGGGCCGGCCGCGCGAGGCCGCCGAGGTCGTGCTGACGGTGCTGCAGAAGTGCTCCGACCACGCAAGCCTGGCGCGGATGAAGCGTATTGACGATGCCGTCGCCGGGGCCTACGTAGGCGTGGATCGCGGCGCATGGCCGGTCGTCGAGGCCGAGCTGGGCCAGGCCGACACGGGGCTCAGGGACCTCGCAGAGACGATCCGCCCGGAGCGCTGGGATCTGACCACCGGCACCTTCGACGCCGCGGTCGGCACGAGCGAGGAGGCCGCAGCGACGGACTCCGGCACTGCCGAGACCACCGAGACCCCCGCCGCGACCGGAGCCACCGAGGAGCCTTCGGCGACCACGGAGCCTTCAGAGTCCGGGGACCAGGGCGAGGCAACTGAGACCGGGGCGGCCGCCCCCGTCGAGGAGAGCGGCGCGATGAGCACGACGCCCGCGCCCTCGCAAGCTCCGGCTGCTGAGACCGGCTCGACACGCCCCAGGACCACCCGGCGCGGTCGCTGACCGCCGGGACGTGATGCAGGTCCCGAGCACGATGAGACCCGGGCGGGCCGGCAGCACTGCCGGCCCGCTCCTGACAGCAGTTCGCAGTTACGCGCATGCCGCCGGCGCCAAAGCAGCCGAGGCGGCATCGCGTAGGAAGCTACGTTCCCGGCAATCGGCAGGCCACGCCTGCCGCACCACACACGATGAGACAGGGGCGCCATGAGCGATCGGACGCCGGAGTTCGTTCACCTGCATGTCCACTCGGAATACAGCCTGCTGGACGGCGCGACCGCGCTGCACAAGCTCCCGCCGCGCGTCGCCGAGTTGAACATGCCGGCGGTCGCTCTGACCGACCACGGCGTCATGTACGGGGCGGTCGATTTCTACAAGGCGTGCAAGGACGCGGGCGTCAAGCCGATCATCGGCTGCGAGGTCTACGTCGCACCGCGCACGCGCTTCGACAGGGAGAACCGCGACCGCTCGGCCTACCACCTCGTCCTGCTGGCGGAGAACGATCAGGGCTACCAGAACCTCGTGGCGCTGGCGTCGCGCGCGTCGTTGGAGGGGTTCTACTACAACCCGCGCGTGGATTTCGAGCTGCTCAGCGAATATCACGAGGGGCTGATCTGCCTCACCGCCTGCCCGCAGGGCGAGCTGTCCAGGCTGGTCGCGGGCGATGACGATGAGGGCGCGCGGCAGTTCATCGAGCGCTACCGCCAGCTCTTCGGCGAGGACAACTTCTTCATCGAGATCCAGGACCACGATCTGCAGATTGAGCGGGACGTCATGCCGCGCGTGATCGGGATCGCGCAAGAGATGGGCGTTCCGCTGGTGGCGACCAATGACGTGCACTACCTCAACCACGAGGACCATCGCTACCAGGACGTGCTGCTGTGCATCGGCACGAACAAGCTGGTCAATGACCCCGATCGGATGCGGATGGACACGCAGGAGTTCCATCTCAAGTCGCCCGAGGAGATGGCGGAGCGGTTCGCGGACTACCCGGAGGCGCTGAGCAACACGGTGGCGATCGCCGAGCGCTGCAACGTGACGCTGGAGCTCGGCAAGCTGCGCCTGCCCAACTACGATGTGCCCGAGGGCCACACGCTCGACAGCTACCTGCGCGAGATCTCGATGGAGGGCCTGCGCAAGCGCTTCAACTGCGCCGAGGGCGCGGAACCGCCCGCGGACGCCGTTGAGCGGCTGGAGTACGAGCTGGACATCATCCGGCAGACGGACTACTCCGGGTACTTCCTGATCGTCGCTGACCTGTGTAACGAGGCGCAGCGGCGCGGCATGCTCATCGGCCCCGGCCGAGGCTCGGCGACCGGCTCGATGGTCGGGTACGCGTTGGGGATCACGCAGATCGACCCGCTCGAGTACGGGCTGATCTTCGAGCGGATGCTCAATCCAGAACGCAAGAGTCCGCCCGACATCGACCTGGACTTCCCGGACGACCGGCGAGCGGAGATCATTGAGTACTGCAAGGAGAAGTGGGGCGAGGACCACGTCGCGCAGGTCATCACCTTCAACACGCTCGGGCCCAAGCAGGCGGTGCGGGACGTGGGCCGGGCGATGGACGTCGAGCTGGACCGGGTGGACACGCTCGCCAAGCTGATCCCCGGCGGCTCGTCGATCGCCGAGGCGAAGACGACCGTGGGCGAACTGCAGCGGCTGATGACCGAGGATCGGGAGCTGGCGGAGGTGCTGGAGGTCGCCGAGCACCTGGAGGGGCTGGCGCGGCACTGCTCGGTGCACGCGGCGGCGGTCGTGGTCTCCGATGAGCCGCTGATTGGCAAAGTGCCGCTGCAGCGCGACAAGGACGAGTCGATGCCGGTGACGCAGTACTCGATGAAGCCGGTGGAGGACGTCGGGCTGGTCAAGATCGACTTCCTCGGCCTCAAGACGCTGCAGGTGGTGGACAGGACGCTCGGGCTCGTGCGGCGGCGACACGGCGTGGAGATCGATCCGCTGAACATGCTGCTGGACGACCGGAAGACCTACGAGATGCTCGGCGAGGGCGAGACGGACGGCGTCTTCCAACTTGAAAGCGAGGGCATGCGCCGGATCCTGCGCCAGCTCAAGCCGAACAAGTTCGAGCACCTGATTCAGATGATCGCGCTCTACCGCCCCGGCCCGATGGCCTACGCGGACACGCTCTGCGAGCGGCGGCACGGAGCGCAGGTGACGTACAAACACGAGGACATCGTCCCGATCCTGGAGGAGACCTACGGGATCATCCTCTACCAGGAGCAGGTGATGCGCACGGCGTCCGACCTCGCGGGCTTCACGATGCCGCAGGCGGAACTGATCATGCGCGCGATGGCGAAGAAGCAGCACGATCAGATGGAGCGGATGAAGCCGCTGTTCATCGATGGCTGCGTGGGGCGGGGCATCGACCAGGCGGTCGCTGAGAGCATCTTCGAGGACATGGAGACGTTCTCGAACTACGGCTTCAACAAGTCGCACTCGACCGGCTACGCGCTGGTCGTGTACTGGACGGCCTACCTGAAGGCCAACTACCCCGCCGAGTACATGGCGTCACACCTGACGACGGTCATGGACTCGAGCGAGGAGGTCGCGAAGTACGTCGGCGCCTGCCAGGGGATGGGGCTGGAGGTGCTGCCGCCGTCGGCGAACCGCTCGGCCACCGAGTTCTCCGTGGACGACGACGGCGCGATTACCTACGGCTTCGCGGCGATCAAGAACATCGGCCGGAACACCGGCGAGGCGATCCAGCGCGAGCGCGAGGAGAATGGGCCCTTCAAGAGCTTCTCGGACTTCTGTGACCGCGTCTCGTCGAAGGAAGTGCAGGTTTCGACGCTCGAGACGCTGGTGAAGGCCGGGGCCTTCGATGAGTTCGGCGACCGCGGCGCGCTGCTTCTGGCGGCTCCCGCGGCGCACTCGGCCGGGCAGAAGCGCCAGGCCGACCGCGAGATCGGGCAGAACTCGCTCTTCGGCGGCCTCGACGACGGCCCAAGCTCGGTCGAGGAGATCCCGCTGCCCGACGTCGAGCCGATGACCGACCGGCAGAAGCTCGACCTGGAGAAGGAGCTGCTCGGGGTCTGGGTGAGCGAGAATCCGCTGCTGAAGGCCCAGGAGAAGATCGCGCGCAGCACCAACGCGCGGCTCGCCGAGCTGACGGAGTTCCCGGACGGCCAGGAGTTGGTCGTGGGCGGGATGGTCCGCAACTTCAAGCCGTACACGACGAAGAAGGGCGACGCGATGTGCTTCTTCACACTCGTGGATACCGACGCCGAGGCGGAGATGACCGTCTTCCCGCGGCTGTTCCAGGAGCGGCAGGAGATCATCGAGGACGACCGGATCGTCATCGTCACGGCAAAGCTGGAGCTGCGCACGCGGATGGGCGCGGGCGGCGAGGAGGTCGAGGAGGCGCGGATGCTGGCGAACCGCATCACGCCGATCGAGACCGCCACGAAGCTGTCCGATGCGCGCGTGCGCGAGGCCGACGCAGGCCGCACGCGCAAGGAGCAGCAGCGCGAGGCCCAGCGGCTCGCGGCGAACCCGCCGCGGATGTGCGTACGGCTGACGCCCGGCTGCGACTACGGCGGCGTCGTGGACGAGCTGCGACGGGCGATCTACGATCATCCGGGGATGCTGCCGGTGATGGTGGCAGTGCCGGGCCCCGGCGGCGACCGCGTCGTGAAGCTCGGGGCGTCGTGGACCGTGGATGGCGACAACGGCTTCATGGAGTTTATCCAGCGCTGCTCGTGGGTGGACGGGGTCGAGATTCGGCAAAATTGACCTCGCCCGGCCGCATCACGGTTCGTAGTCCGTTCTCCCCCTCGCCGGCACGGAGAGGGGGCCGGGGGGAGAGGTCCACACGGAGGTGCCACGCACTGTCCGATCTGATCGGCGTGATAGACGGCCGCGCGAACCTGCAGGCCTGCCTCGACGAGCTGCACGAGCGGCGGCTGCGCCGTCAGCCCGCGCACATCGAGCAGGCCACGCGGGAGATCGTCGAGCGCGTCGCCGCCCAGGGGGATGCGGCGGTCGTCGAGTACACCCGGCGCTTCGACTGCCCGACCTTCGACGCCGAGCAGATGCTCGTGCAGCCGGATGAGATCCAGGCCGCCTACGACTACGCACCGGACGACTGGGTGCGGGCGTACCGCCGCGCGCGGGAGAACGTGCTCGCCTACCACGAGCGGCAGATGCCGCGCTCGTGGCTCGAAGACTTCGACGGGATGATGATGGGCGAGCGCGTGCGGCCGGTGGATTCGGCAGGCGTGCACGTCCCCGGCTTCAGCGCGCCGCTGTTCGCGACCGTGGCGATGTCCGTCGAGCCCGCGAAGGCCGCGGGCGTCGAGCGCATCTGCATCGTGACGCCGCCGCGCAAAGACGGGACGATCAACCCGCTCGTGCTGGTAGCGGCGGCCGAATGCGGCATCAACGATATCTACCGCTGCGCGGGGGCGCAGGCGGTCGCGGCGCTGGCCTTCGGGACGGAGACGATCGAGCCGGTCGCGGTGATCGTGGGGCCGGGCAACCCCTACGTGACCGCCGCGAAGCGCATGGTCTACGGCCTCGTGGGGATCGACAACCTCGCGGGCCCGAGCGAGTCGATGATCATCGCAGATGGCCACGCCGACCCGGCGTGGGTTGCCGCCGACCTGCTGGCCCAGGCCGAGCATACCGGCGACAACACGGTGGTGCTCGCGACCGACTCGGAGGACCTCGCGCGGGTCGTGGAGGCCGCGGTCGCGACGCAGGCCGAGCGGCTGGCGCGTGCCGATCTGATCGCACAGTCCCTCGGCGAGCACGGAATGGTGGCGCTGGTCGCGGACATGCCGGACGCCGCGCGGCTTGCCAACGAGCTGGCGCCCGAGCACCTGCAGCTTTGCGTGCGCGAGCCGCTGGCGCTGCTGCAGCTCGTCGAGAACGCCGGGGCGATCTTCCTCGGCGAGCTGGCGACAGTGCCGCTTGGCGACTACGCGGCGGGCCCGAGCCACGTGCTGCCCACCGGTGGCGCGGCGCGCTTCTCGTCGGGCCTGTCGGTGCATGACTTCTTGAAGCGCTCATCGCTGCTCTACGCGACCGAGCGCGGCTTCACACGGTTGGCGCAGGATGTGGAGCTGCTGGCGGGCGCAGAGGGCCTTGATGCGCACGCCGCCGCCGTCAGGCTGCGGCGAATGTCGGGCTTTGGGCCGGTAGACCGGGAGGAGAGCTGAGCATGAGCGAGCGGAGCGCGCAGCCGCGCGTGGCGTCCATCCAGCGCAATACGAAGGAGACGCAGATCGAGCTGACGCTGAGCCTGGACGGCAGCGGGCAGGCGGAGATCGACACCGGTGTGGGGTTCTTCGATCACATGCTCACGCACATCGCCCGCCACGGGCTCTTCAACCTCACGGTGAAGGCCACCGGCGACGTGCACGTGGACTTCCACCACCTCGTCGAGGACGTCGGCATCGTGCTCGGATCGGCGATCGCGGCGGCCGTCGGTGACAAGGCCGGCCTGGTGCGCTACGGCATGGCCGCCTGCCCGATGGACGAGGCGCTGGTGCTTGTGAGCCTCGACCTGAGCGGCCGACCGTGGTGCCGCTGCGAGCTTGAGTTCCCGACCGAACGCGTCGGGGACTTCGACGTGGAGCTCGTGCGCGAGTTCTTCGTGGCGGTCGCGAGCAACGCTGCGATGTCGCTGCACGTGGTGCAGCAGTCGGGGGCGAACTCGCATCACATCGCCGAAGGGGCATTCAAGAGCTTCGCGCGGGCGCTCGACGCTGCGACGCAGATCGACGCGCGGGTGACGGGCGTGCCATCGACGAAGGGCACCCTCTAGCCCGCGCACGACAACGCCAAACGGCCGACGCATGTGAACGGAACATGCGTCGCTCCAAACGGCTACGACAACGGCTTCGCGCCGGTGAGGGAGACGTGCGATGATCGCGCTGATCGACTACGGGATGGGCAACCTCGGGAGCGTGGCGAACGCGCTGCGCTTCATTGGCTGTGAGTTCGAGATCACGAGCGACCCGGAGGTGCTGGCCGGGGCAGACGCCGCGATTCTGCCCGGCGTCGGCGCGTTCGGCGACTGCATGGACAACCTGCGCGAGTACCGGCTGGTCGAGCCGATCCGCGAGTTCGTCGCCTCCGACCGCCCGTTCCTGGGCATCTGCCTGGGCCTGCAACTACTCTTCAGCGAGGGCGAGGAGATGGGCACGCACAAGGGGCTCGACGTGATCCCCGGCCGCGTCATCCGCTTCACGCACTCGCTCAAAATCCCGGAGATCGGCTGGAATCAGATCGAGACGCGCCAGGACTGCCCGCAGCTTGAAGGCGTGCCGGAGGGCTCATACGTCTACTTCGTGCACTCGTTCCACGTGGTGCCCGAGGACGAGACGGTGATCGCGACGGTCACCAACTACGGCTACGAGTTCTGCTCGGCGATCCGGCGCGGCAACCTCTTCGCGACGCAGTTCCATCCGGAGAAGAGC
>JALGSW010000128.1 GCA_029821635.1 Candidatus Zipacnadia bacterium | reverse complement strand
GGCGACGAGGCAGTTCTTCACGTTGAAGAGCAGGTCGGCGTGGCGCATGGTGGCGCCCTTGGGCCTGCCGGTGGTGCCGGAGGTGTAGGCGATGACCGCGAGGTCCTCGGGCCGTGGGTCGGCGTCCTCGTACTCCTTCGGAGCGGGCTCGGCGGTGAGGTCCGCGAAGTGGGCGCTGCGCTCGACCTCGGGCTGCGCGACGACGATGCGCTCGATGGAGTCGGCGTCGCGCAGACCCGCCTCGACGTGGCTCTGCACGCGCCCGTGCGTGATGAGCGTGCGCGCGCCGGTGTCGCTGAGGCAGTGCGCCATCTCGTCCTCGCCGAGGCGGCAGTTGATCGCGGCGACGACGCCGCCCGCGCGCATGACCGCCCAGTACGCGAGGTAGAACTCGATGCAGTTGGGCATCGCGATGGCGACGGGGTCGCCCTCGTCGAGCCCGAAGCTGCGGCGCAGGTCATGCGCCATGCTGGCGGTGAGGAAGTCGACTTCCCGCCAGGTGTAGGTGCGGCCCTCGTAGATGGCGGCGGCTTTGTTCGGGAAACGCGAGGCGCTGGTGCGCCAGTAATGCACGATGTTGCGCAGCTCCGGTCCGGGCAAGGCCGATGTCCTCCCCGCTTACGCGCCGATCTGGTAGATGTGCACGGCGTAGGGCGCGAAGATGTCGCCGAGCTCCCCGCGGTCGGTGGCGATCACCGAGCGGTCTTCGAAGAGCACCTCGACCTCTTCGTCCGCCGCGGCGCCGATGTCGAAGGCGATCGCGGCGGTGGTGTCGGCGACATTGACCGCGACCACGATCCGCGCATCGCCACGCTGCCATGCAGCCATCTGCACCGGCGAGTCGTAGGGCAGCGCGATCGGCTCAGGGTCGCCTGCAAGCAACGCGGGCGCCAGCCACTCAAGCTGCCGGTTCGTCTCGACGATCCCCGTCCACAGTTCCGGCTCGTCGCGCGCGATGCGGTACGACGGGCGCTGGCCGATCGAGGGGAGGCCCCACGCGTGGTAGATGATCCCGTCCGCGCCGGCCATCAGCGCGAGGTAGACCATCGCGCGATTCTCAGCGGCGGTCGGCGCGCGTCCGTCCGGGGCGGGCGTCGGGCTCAGCTCGCTCGCCCATCGGTAACCGGATGACTGCACGATCGCCCAGACGGGCTTGCGGTCGCCAACGGCCTCGCGCGCCGCGTAGACGGCGTCGGCGACGGCCGTGAGCGGCTCGCGTGGCACCGGGTCGCTCCACGCCATGACGACGTCCGCGAGCTGCGCGAACTGCGGAAGCAATGAGTTCGGTCGCAGCGCGAGGTAAATCGGGTGATGGATGTCGGCCTGGGCGATCGCCGGGTAGGGCCCCGAGCTCGCCGCACGGTAGGCCTGCTCGAGGGTGGCATACTGCACGAGTTTGGTATCGGGCAGCTCGATGCCGCTCCAGCCGATCATCGCCGGATGGCCGTAGTACTTCCTCGACATGTACTCCCAGAATTGCCCGTCGAGCGTGTCGGATGCGAGGATCACGTGCGTGCCGGCTTCGCGCGCGGCGTTGGCGTAGCGGAAGCTGAGCAGGCGCGAGGGTGTGATGACGAAGTTGATGCCTGCCTGCGCGACGACGGGCAGATCGCTCTCCTGCGCGACCTGGTGGATGCCGATCGGGAAGATCGGCTCACCGTTCACCCACAGCCGGCCGCGGGCATCGTAGCCGGTCTCGGCCTGCGCGATCGGCGCGCGGGTGACGGGCAGGCCGATCGTCTGCTCCTTGCCCGACACGCTCGCGGTCACGTGCACGATGTACTGCTGGGTGAGCATGCCGGTTGCGGGAAGCTCAAGCCGCCACGGGCCGCAGATGCCGTCGTCGGTGAGGAACTGCAGGTCCGAGGCGGCCTCGCCGGTACCAACGATCATCGCGTCGAGCTGCACGGCCCGGGCGATCTCGGGCACCGCGTTGATGGTGCCCTCAACCGTCACGTTCTCGGTGGGGATGGTGGAGAGGATCATGCTGCGGAATGCCGGGCTTGTGACACGGGCGTCCACCAGGCCCGGCACGTCGCGCTCCCAGACGGCGTGGATCACGTCGGGCTCGTCGCCGAGAAGCGTAATGCTCAGGTGGTGCGGCGTGTCGAACGCGAACGGGTAGCTGATCGTGAGGTCGCGCTGAGCGCCGGGGGCGAGCTGGCAGGAGGCGTTGGCGCGGATGACGCGCTTCTTGCCCTCCTGCGTGGCTTCCATCTCCAGCCGCACAGGCATCTCCCGGTCGGTCACGTTGCGCACGTGGCAGACCAGCGCGCGGCGGTCGGGTATGCGTTCGACCTCGCCGGTCTGCGTGAGGTCTGCCTCGATCTCCCCGCCGACGGGGCGCAGCGAGACCCCGTCCCACCAGGCCCTGCCGCCGCCCATGACGCGCAGGAACGCAACCACCTGCAGGGCGCCGTCGGGCACTCTCATGCGTGTGCTGAACGACCGCCAGGTCGCCGTCTCGCCGATGGGGTGGGATTCGCTGTGCAGCTCGGGCGTGCTGAACTCACGTATGGTGAAGTCCTCGCCGTACGCGGCCAGCGTCAGGAGCGCCTGCGGGTGCTCTTCGGTGCGGTAGGAGCATGAGAAAAGGATTTCATCGGACACCAGGTCCTGTACATTGACAGGCAGGCAAAATGCGGTGAAGTCGGCCGGGAACGTCGGCGCCCGCAGCAGGAGTGCGTACTTGCCGAAGGCCGTCTGCTTCTTCACGACCTCGCCCTTCGCAAAATCGTTGCCATGGAAGTTGTGGAATGACCAGCCCTGCGGCGCGTCACCGGCGACCGGCGCTTCGAAGCCGCCGTTGCGTAGCAGGTTCTGTGCCAGGGCCGGGGCGGCGCAGCCGGCGACGATGACCGCCGCGATCAGCACCGCGAGGATGCTCCCCCATCGATCGGCTCTACGCAATTGAGATCGCCTCCACTTCTATCTGAGCGCCCAGCGGCAGCGCGGCCACCTGGATGGTCGAACGCGCGGGGGGCGCTTCGTCGAAGTACTCGGCGTAGATGGCGTTGAAGGCCGCGAACTGCCCCATGTCCACGAGGAAGACGGTGGTCTTCACCACGCGGTCGAGGCCGGCGTCGCAGTCCTCCAGCAGCATCGTCAAATTGTCCATCACCCGCCGCACCTGCGCCTCGAACGAGTCCTCGACGAGCTGCTTCGTCTCGGGGTCGAGCCCGATCACGCCGGAGCAGAAGATCATGCCCTCGGCGCGCACGGCCTGCGAGTAGGGCCCGACTGCGGGCGGAATGCGGTCGCTTGTCAGCGTCTCTCGGTCCATCATCTCACTCCCTGTCTTCTCAGGCGGCTCTTCTACGAGGTCGGCGATCTGCCCCAACAGCGCCTCGGCCTTCTCCAGGTGGGTGCGCATGTCCGCTGCGGCGGCATGCGCGCGGCGGAGCAGCTCGCGCGCGGCAATGACGGCCGCCTCGGGGGAGGCCGCGACGTCGTCGCTACACTCACGCGCCAGGATCGCCCCACGTACCTGGTCTGCGGTCACCTTCTGCTTGTGCAACGCCCGGGAGGCCGCGCCGTGGGCCTCACGCGCGAGGCCGAGCAGGATGTGCTCGGTACCGATGTGCCGGTGGTCGAGCTCGCGCGCCTCCTCGTACGCAAGCTGCAAGACGTGCTGGGCTTCGGGCGTGAAGGATATCTCATCCGAGGATGCCTGCACGGCGGCGCTCGCGTCGTTGCGCAGCACGCTCCGGCGCACATCCGCCCGCAGCTCGAGGAGATCGACGTCGAGCCCGCGGAGGACCTCCGTGCCGAGGCCCTCGCCGAGGCGGATCACTCCGAGGAGCAGGTGCTCCGTGCCGAGCTGATGCTGCCCGACGTGCGTGGCCTCTTCATGAGCGAGGAGGATGCTCTGCCTCGCCCGGTGCGTGAACCGCTGCCACAGCTCCATGCCGCACGCCCCCTTCAGTTGTCCGGCCGCCGCCCAACAAGCGCACGCGTGTGCTAACGCCCGTGCGGGCGAGGGCGCCCGCACCACGGGTCTACGCCGTAGCCGCCCTCACCCAGTACACCTTCCGCCGCAGGTTGTGCTTCACCATCGTTGCGATGCCGAGGATCTCCGCTCCCTGCTCGGCGAAGAGGTCGTCCAGCTCATCCACCGTCACGACCGCCACCAGTTTGGCGATCTTCAGTGCGTGCTCGACCAGCCCGCGCAAGACCTCGTCCACGCGCTCGGCGCTGATGCCGTAGGGCAGGTCGAGCACCGCGCCGTCCCAGCGGCCCTTCGCGGTGCGCCCATCCCCGACGACGATCCACGCCGCCTGTCCGTGATGACAGACATTAGCCGCGGCTTGTTCCGCAACACTGCGATTAATCTCCCAGCCAAAGGGCTCGATGCCCATGAATCCGGCCTCGACGAGCGCCGTGCCTGAGCCGCAGCAGGGGTCGATGATCCGGTCGCCGGGCGCCGCGACGAGGTTCACCATCGCTCGCGCGATCCGCGGCGGCAGCGCGCTCGAGTACTGATGCGGCCGCTGCTCGTGTCCCAGCCATCCGTTGCTCGTGCGCGAGACCAGCTCGCCCAGCAGCCACTCGCCCTCATGCGCCTGCGCGATCAGTTCTATCGCCGGGCGCGAGAGGTCGGGGCTGCCCCAGATCGTGTCCGCGACGGCCACCTCGATCTGCCGCGAGCTCGACACCTTCGTGCCGAAACGCTTGCGCGCCTGCACGTGGAAGCGCTCCATGCGCAGGCCCAGCTTCTCCGACGCGGCGAGCATCTCCTCCAGCGTCGCGCCCCTCGCGAGCAGCCTGCAGCACTCCGCGACGTAGGCCGAGCGGCCCACATCCACGCCTGCGCGCGCCCACAGGAGGCGCGGGTGATCGCTCGGGTTCTCGCGCTCGTCCCACGGCGGGTGCTGGGGCGCACGGTCGCCGGTCAGCGCCTCGAACTCCAGCCGCGCAAGCTCGTCATGTCCGGGCGGCGAGACGACGTGGTAGAAGTAGCGCCGCTCGCTCACAGTCGCGCCTCCTGCAGGAGGCAGTCGCCGACCACGTCCCACGGGAGCGCGTCGGTCTGTTCTGCGAGGTACTCCTCGATGGTCAGCCCGGCGTCGCGCAGGGCACGCTCGAAGTCGCCCGGCCCGCCGCCCGCCGCCGCGATCAGCACCGGCGCAAGCTCCCGCCCACCGCGGCCGAGCACGGTCTGCACCGCGCTCCACCGTGCGGAGGAGGCGCGCACGTTCGCCCGCGTGCGCGCGCGGAGGGCCTTGCCCAGGCGCTTCATCCGCCGCTGGAGCTGGCTCGGATCGGGCATCGCGATGCACTCGAAGTCCGTGTGCGGCTTCGGCACCAGCGCGCCGGTGGCGACGGTCACGTGGATGCCCGGCACGTCCGCCTCAAGCCGCTCGACGAAGCCGACCGTGTGCTCGACGGCCTCGTCGGTCTCGCCCGGCAGCCCCAGCATGAAGTAGAGCTTGACGTCGGTCAGGCCCACCCCCGCCGCCATGGCTACCGCGTCGCGGACGGTGTCGTAGTCGATGCGTTTGCCGATGACCTGCGCCAGCTCGGGGTCGGCGGTCTCCGGCGCGAGGGTGATCGTGCGCTGCCCGCCTGCCGCGAGTGCCTCCAGCAGCGCCGGAGTGACACCCTCGGCGCGCAGGGAGGAGGTTGTGACGCGCCCACCCATTGCCACGATCTCCGTAGCGATGCGCTCGATCTCCGGATGATCGGCGACCGCCGCGCCCACGAGGCCGATACGGTCGGTGTGCACCAGGCCCTCGCGGGCGCTGGCGAGGATCGCCTCGGCGCTGCGGGTGCGCAGAGGGGCGTAGATGCGCCTGGCGAGGCAGAAGCGGCAGCCACGCGGACAGCCGCGCCCGGTCTCGATCAGGAAGGTCGAAGGGAACTCCGAGTGTGGTGAGAGCACCTCGGTGGTGGTCGGGACGGCGTCGAGGTCGCTCAGCGCTATGCGCGGGATCGGCAGATCCTGCTCCAGCTCGCGCACGTAGAAGCCACCGATGCCCGCCAAACCCTCCAGGAGCGCCTCACGGCCCTGTTGCGAGGAGCGATCGTGCGTGAGCAGCAACTCCAGCAGCGGGCCCACGACCGGCTCAACCTCGCCGATGAAGAGCGCGTCGGCGATGGGCGCGAGCGGCTGAGGGTTGGCGGTGATCGTCGGGCCTCCCACGATGACGATGGGGGAGTGGCGTGTGCGCTCGGCGGCCAGCACCGGCACGCCCCCCTCCGCCAGCGCCGCGGGGATGTTGAGCCAGTCGAGTTCGAAGGATGAGGTGACGGCGATGACGTCGAACGCCCCGAGGGCGGTGTCGTGCTCCAGCGAGCGGAGCGTGTCATCACGCCGGCGGTCCTGCTCGGGGATGCCGGGGTAGAAGACGCGTTCGCACAGCACGTCGCCGTGGGCGTTGAGGAGGCGGTAGAGGCTCTGCAGCGCGAGGTTGGCCATTCCGACGGCGTAGTCGCTGGGGAAGAGCAACGCGACGCGCAGACGCCCGCTCCCGGCGAGCGGCCCGTGAACGTGGCTCTCATCTGCCAATACGTCTCTGCGAAAGAGCTGCAATATGCCTCCCGGGGACCCGGTGGATGCACAGAGCGGGAGCCGCGCGCGCACACTACCGACTCGGACCTGCACGAGCAATATATCAGAAAGCGCCCACGCAGGACAACTCTTGACGCGCGGGGGGAGATGGTGTAATGTATGGACAACTCCGGCCCGGACCCCGAGGCCGGAGCGTGTCATTCTACGAGGACCTCACGTCGCGGCCCGCAGGTCGTTGACATCGACGTCATGATAAACTACAGTCTCGGGTGAACGGTCTGGACGGTGCAACGTCGGTATATGCCGGCGGTTTGTCCGGACCGCTCAGGTCAGCAATGGGGCGCAGTGATGTGCCCGCGCAACACACAGTCCGACCGGAAGAGGTAGAAGAGACTGATGATAGTTGTGGTTGAGATCGTATCTGCGCTGCTGGCTGTCGGCCTGATCGCCACAGTGGTGCTACAGACGTCCAAAGCGGAGAGTTTCTCCGCCGCGATGGGTGGCACCGACGCGAGCCAGTTCCGCAAGGGTACGCGCGAGGAACTGCTTGCGCGGCTCACCAAGTACTTCGCCATCGGCTGGATCGCGGCGGTAACGATCGGCGCGGTCCTCTGGTACCACACGCAATAGTCGTCACGTCACTTCGGACGTCCCGGCGCCGCGCGCCAGCGTATTGACTTGCGGGTGCCGATGTCATATACTTAGTTGCCGTCGCCGCGCGCACCAACGCGCGGCGGAAAGTGCTCATTGGAATGCGATGTCGGGCGGTGCCGCGGATGGCGCCGCACGAGAACGGCTGGCAAGTGCGATCCGACGGTCTGCCGCGTTGCGCGGCATGACGCCGCCGAGATCGCGTGGCCTATACCGTGGAGGTGGGGTTGCATGAACGGGGCGGCACGGACGGACCGTGTATGGCGCAGCATGAACGAGGATGACGTGATCAGGCTCGCGAAGCAGGGCAGTGGTGAGGCGACAGAGTTCCTGCTCCGCAAGTATCAGGGCCTGGTCGAGGCGAAAGCGAAGAGCTACTTCCTGATGGGCGCGGAGCGCGAGGACGTCATTCAGGAGGGTATGATCGGGCTCTTCAAGGCGATCCGAGACTTCTCGATGTACCGCTTCGGGGGTTTCCGCAAGTTCGCGGCGCTGTGTGTGACGCGACAGATTATCAGCGCGGTGAAGTGCGCGAGCAGGCAGAAGCATTACGCGCTCAACTCGTATGTGTCGGTGGACGCATCACCGCCCGACGCCAACGAGGATGGGATGCTCGAAGAGGTGCTGTCCGAGGAGGGCGATCGCGGGCCCGACTGGACCGTGATCGGACGCGAGTTGCAGCGCAGGGTTGCGCTGGAGATGGAGCGGTCGCTTTCGGAGCTCGAGCGGGACGTGCTGCAGGAGTACCTTCACGGTCACTCGTATCGAGACATCGCGGACGGACTTGGCACGAATGTCAAGCAAGTTGACAACGCGCTGCAGCGGGCGAAGAAGAAGCTCGAGGAGTACGTCCCGCTCAGTTCGCAGATGGCATAGTTGACGGACGAACGGGCTTGATGGATCGTTCGCGGTTGATGACGGAGTGCGCCCGCCGGGGTCTGTCCTCGGGGGGCGCAATGCAGAGCCGGCGTAGCTCAGTGGTAGAGCAGCTCACTTGTAATGAGCAGGTCGTCCGTTCGAACCGGATCGCCGGCTCCAGAGATAGTGAGCGTCGGGCGCGAGACGCCGGTGCGCGTTTGATAACTGGTAGTGCGTGGAGGGATGCCCGAGCGGCCAATGGGAGCAGACTGTAAATCTGCCGGCGAATGCCTACGGGGGTTCAAATCCTCCTCCCTCCACCATCAGCCACGCCCACGTAGCTCAGTGGTAGAGCGTGTCCTTGGTAAGGACAAGGTCATGGGTTCAAGTCCCATCGTGGGCTCCAGCAATCTTTGAGCACCAGTTCGGCCCCGTTCGGGCGCCTCAAAGCGGGCTTGCACGACGGCCTGCGGGAATTCTGGCGTTCTCAGCAATGCTCGGGAGCGGTCGGGAGGCGCGCGGGCTTACGACAATCGTTCCGCAGCGGCCCGGTGGTATCCGGGCGGACTTTGACTCAACACCGGATCGGTCGGCAATTCCGCCGGCCACACTGCCCACTGATATCGGGCGGCTCACGGAGTCTAGGAGGAAGGAAGTTCAATGGCGAGAGAGACATTCGAGCGGACCAAGCCGCATGTCAACGTTGGTACGATCGGTCACGTCGACCACGGCAAGACGACGCTGACCTCGGCGATCACGCGCTGTCTTGCGAACTCAGACGAGGGCAGTGCGGCCGCACTGGACTTCGACTCAATCGACTCGGCGCCTGAGGAGCGGGAGCGCGGCGTCACGATCGCGACCTGCCACGTCGAGTACGAGACCAATGAGCGGCACTACGCGCACGTGGACTGCCCCGGTCACCGTGACTACATCAAGAACATGATCACGGGTGCGGCGCAGATGGACGGCGCGATCCTCGTGGTCGCGGCGACCGACGGTCCGATGCCGCAGACGAACGAGCACGTGCTGCTCGCCCGTCAGGTGGACGTCCCCGCGATGGTCGTCTTCCTGAACAAGTGCGACATCGCCGACCCTGAGCTGCTCGAGCTGGTCGAGCTCGAGGTGCGGGAACTGCTCGACGAGTATGAGTTCCCCGGTGACGACACTCCGGTCATCATGGGTTCGGCCCTGCAGGCCATGGAGTGCGGCTGCGGCGGTCGCGAGTGCGAAGCGTGCGGCCCGGTCTTCGAGCTGCTCGACGCGGTCGACAGCTTCATCCCGACCCCCGAGCGCCCGCTGGACCAGCCGTTCCTGATGCCGGTCGAGGACGTATTTACGATCTCCGGTCGCGGCACCGTGGCCACCGGCCGCATAGACCGCGGCATGATCAACACCGGCGACGACGTCGAGATCATCGGCCTGCGCGAGACCCGCAAGTCGGTCTGCACAGGCGTCGAGATGTTCCGCAAGACCCTCAACGAGGGTCAGGCGGGCGACAACGTAGGTCTGCTGCTGCGCGGCGTCGAGCGCGACGAAGTCGAGCGCGGCCAGGTCGTTGCGGCCCCCGGCTCGATCACTCCGCACACGAACTTCGAGGCCGAGGTCTACGTTCTGACCCAGGCTGAGGGTGGCCGCCACAAGCCGTTCTTCACCGGCTACCGGCCGCAGTTCTACTTCCGCACCACCGATGTGACCGGCGACGTGGCCCTCCCCGAGGGTACCGAGATGGTCATGCCGGGAGATAACGTTGGCGCTATCGTTGAGCTGATCCAGCCGATCGCGATGGAGCAGGGCGTTCGCTTCGCGATCCGCGAGGGTGGCCTCACGGTTGGCGCGGGCGTCGTGACCAAGGTTCTCGGGTAATAGGGCGGATGTGATAGAACATGCCGGCAACCAAGATCGTGATGCGTTGCAGCGATTGCAAAGAGAACAACTACTACACTCAGAAGAACCGGCAGAACGTGCCGGACAACTTGACGCTGAGGAAGTTCTGCTCCAGGTGCCGCAAGCACACTGAGCACAAGGAGACGCGGGTTCGCAAGTAGTGACCGCGTATCCAGTCCGGCGAGGTGTGGGTAGGGGCATAGCTCAATTTGGCAGAGCACCGGTCTCCAAAACCGGCGGTTGTGGGTTCGAGTCCCGCTGCCCCTGCCATATGACGCACCCGAGGGCCGGACACAGTCGATGCAAACCGAGTACGATGAGCACCCGCGGGCGCAGCCCATCTGCGCCCGCCATGCACCTCCCGGGGCGAGCCGCCCCGCGGCGCTGAGCCCAGGACGGCTCTGGGGAGTCGCCGGGGAGAGGACATAGATGCTAGAGCGTATCAGGCGCCCCTTCAGGAAAATCGGTGGGTTCTTCAAAGACGTCTGGATGGAGCTGCAGCGGGTCGTGTGGCCCAGCCATGAGGAGACCTACGCCTTCACCGGCGTGGTACTCGTGTGTGTGGGCATCGTGTCCGTCTGGATTGGCCTGCTCGACTTGATATTCACCAAGCTCGTCGGGGCGCTCCGCCTGTACGAGTAGACGCGCTACATCAAGAGGCACGAGGCGTGAAGAGGCGGGACCATGCCCAAGCATTGGTACGTGTTGCACACGCTGACAGGGAAGGAGAACAAGGTCAAGGCCAGCATTGAAAAGCGGGCCGAGGCCAAAGAACTCTCATACCTGCTCGGCCGCATCCTGGTCCCAACAGAGACGGAGATCCGCTCCGCTGGTGGGCAGCGCCGCGAGGTGAAGCGCAAGCTTTACCCCGGCTACGTGCTCATCGAGGTTGACGCGAGCGACGAGATGCGCCAGCTCATCACCCAGACCAACGGCGTGACGCACTTCGTCGGCTCGTCGGACGAGCCCGTGCCTTTGCGGCGCGACGAGGTCCAGCAGATTCTGCAGGTCGTGGGCGAGGAGAGCCAGCGGCCGAAGGCGATCTGGACGGCGGGCCAGAGCGTGCGCGTCACCGATGGACCGTTCGGCGAGTTCACAGGAAAAATCATCGAGGTCAATCCCGAGCGCGAGACGCTGAAGGTGCTGATCTCGATTTTCGGTCGCGAGACGCCTGTCGAACTCGATTTCACGCAGATCGAGAAGCTCTAAGCTTTGGTCGCCGCCCGCCGGGCGGCGGCGTGAGGAATCCTAAGCCTTGAGAGCCGCCCACCCGAGGGGTGGCGGCGTGAGGAGCGCCCGAGATGGCGAAGAAAGTGCTGACGAAGATCAAGCTGCAGTGCCCGGCCGGGAAGGCCACGCCGGCTCCGCCGGTTGGTCCCGCTCTGGGCCAGCACGGCTTGAACATTATGGACTTCTGCAAGAACTTCAACGCTCGGACGGCATCGCAGATGGGAGATATCATCCCCGTCGAGATCACGGTCTTCGCGGACCGGAGCTTCGACTTCATCTGCAAGAGCCCGCCCGCGTCGAGCCTGCTGAAGAAGGCCGCGGGGCTGGAGACGGCCAGCGGTCAGGCAGGGAAGATGCTCGTTGGCGAGGTCACCTGGGACCAGGTGCGCAGCATTGCGGAGGTCAAGATGGAGGACCTCAACGCCCGCGACATCGATGCGGCGGCGCAGATCGTGGCCGGAACCGCCCGCAGCATGGGGGTCAAGGTAGTGGAGGCGGCCACCGACACAGAGTACGTGGACGCCAGCGAGACCGTCGTGGTGCAGGAGACGGAAGCGGCGCCGATAGGCGTGGTGGCCGACGAGGCCGTCGAAAGCGAAGAGGAGGCGGGGGAGGAGTAGCATCGTCCCCGCGCGAGCATCTGTCGTGACCAGAGGTGACCGGCATGGCAAGGAACGGAAGCAGGCGGTTCGAGGAGGCCAGTGAGAAGGTTGAGCCCAGGCGCTACTACGCGTTTGGCGAGGCTATCTCGCTGGTGAAGGAGACCGCGACCGCGGACTTTGACGAGAGCGTTGACTGCGCGATCAAACTTGGCGTCGAGACAGGCAAGGGCGAACAGAACGTGCGTGGCACTGTTGTGCTGCCGCACGGCACCGGCAAGGTTCCGCGTGTGGCCGTCTTCGCCGAGGGCGAGGCTGTGCGCGCGGCTGAGGCCGCGGGCGCGGATCGCGTAGGAGGCGAGGATCTGGTCGAGGCCATCCGCGATGGCTGGGACGACTTCGACATCCTCGTGGCGCAGCCGCAGATGATGCGCGTTGTCGGCCCGCTGGGCAAGCAGCTTGGGCCGCGAATGCCATCGAAGAAGGCCGGCAACATCACCGATGACGTGGCCGGTGCGGTTGCGGCGCTCAAGAGCGGACGGGTGGAGTTCAAGATGGACCGCGGCGCCGTGCTGCACCTGCCGCTGGGGCTGACCTCGTTCAGCGAGGAGCAGCTCAAGGAGAACTTCGAGACGCTGATCATGGGCGTCGTTGCGGCCAGGCCTGCAACGGTTACCGGTCGCTTCATCCGCAGCATCACGATCTCGGCGACGATGGGCCCCGGGATCAAGGTGGACGCGACGGATTACGCGAGCCTGCGCGCGGCGTAGCTTGCCCGCGGGATGACAACAGACAAAGACGCATCCGGGCTATAGACAGCCGGCGCCCAGTGGGGCTTAATGGAGCGAGGATCTTCGCGCTCCGCCTGCCGAGGCCAGGAGCCGCCCGATGTGCACGAGAGTGCATAATTACGGGAGCGCCTGAGCCTGGCGCTCCCGTTTCGTATTCCGGGTGTCCGGACCCGGGGAGGTGAACTAAGATTCCGACTCAGGTGAAAATCGACATGGTGCAGCAGATGCGCGAGTCGCTCCTGGCATCGGGTAGTGTTTACCTGGTGGCGTTCGAGGGGCTGAGCGTGTCGCAGGCGACGGAGTTGCGCGGGCTGGTGCTCGACTCTGGCGGCCGGATGCAGATGATCAAGAACCGTCTGCTGAAGATCTCCGTCAAGGGGACGCCGTACGAGCCTCTGGCAGATCAAATGACCGGCCCCAACACCCTGACGTACTGCGGGGATGACCCGATCCAGCCGCTCAAGGTCCTGGCGAAGTTCGCTTCGGACAACAACCTGCCGCCGGTCAAGGCCGGCATCGTCGAGGGCGAGCTGCTCTCCGACAGCGATCTGGACAAGCTCTCGAAGCTCATGGGACGCGAGGAACTGCTCGCTGGCGTTGTAGGTGGATTCGCCGGCCCGATCAGCGAGTTCGTGTTTACGCTTGGCGGCGTGGTGTCCGACCTGGTCTTCACGCTCCAGGCGGTTGCCGATCAGAAGGGCGACGCAGAGGCGGCGTGACGTGATGTGCATGCGCGAATTCATGTCCGACAGAAAGAGGAGAACCTGCGATGACGGTTGACGAGATCATTGAAGCGGTAGACCAGTTGACGGTGCTTCAGCTTGTTGAGCTGAAGGACAAGCTGCAGGAGAAGTACGGCGTGACGGCTGCTGCGCCGATGATGATGGGTGGCGGCGTCGCGGCTGAGGGCGCGGCTGCCGAGGAAGAGGAGCAGACGGAGTTCGAGGTCGTCATTACCGACGCCGGTGCTGAGAAGATCAAGGTCATCAAGGCGGTGCGCGAGGTGTCCACGTCGCTGGGCCTGAAGGAGGCCAAGGAGCTCGTGGAGGCCACCCCGGCCGTCGTGGCCGGGCCAATAATGCCTTATAAAAAACCTAGACAGCGCAGTTCGTCTCTTCTGGGTGTTTCGAAGAGTCGTGCGCGCAGTCTCTGCACGGAGCTGGCGATCAGTGGCACCGGCCGTTTGTTGGTCCGACTGGGCGTCCACTGCGCCAGCAGCAGGGCCAGGCAGTAGACCGCCAGCGCGGCGAGTATCGTGTGCATCGTCGGCTCCAGGCCGTAGCCGAGTGGACGCTTGAGATTGACGTTGCTCTTGAGCCAGCGGAAGAAGATCTCGATGACCCAGCGCTGCTGATAGAGCGCGGCTACATCCGCCGCCGTCAGGTCCAGGCGGGTGGTGAAGAAGACCAGTTCCTGTGCGTCGTCGCAGCGCTTGATCACACGCCGCAGCAGCATCCGCTCGTCGTCTTTGAGGGCGGTGCCACCCAGCATCCCGATATCGTCTGCGATGATCTCAGGATGCTCTGTATCGAGCGGAATCGCGCGCTGTAGCTCAAAATGGTCGTTTCCGGCCTTGCGGGTGACGAAGTGCGCTCTGCGTTTGATCAGGTCGCGATAGAAGCTGTACTTGCGATAGCCACGATCGAAGAGAAAGGTAAGCCCGGCGATCTCCCAGTCTGCGGGCAGCAATTCGGCGACGTACTGCGCGTCATGGCCGCTGCCCATCGAGATGTAGAACTGCGCCAGCCGCTTGTCGGTGAGATTGATGACCGCCGAGAGCTTGGCTCCGGCATTCTCGCGCTCGAGTTCGCGCCCGCTCATCCTGGCGAGCAACTTCGCACCGAGGGTAAGCGTGGTCGAGTCAATCGCCCACGCGTGAGACGGTGCGTCGGCGGGCCGGAGCCTTTGCAGCAACTGCGCAATCAGCGGCGCCCACAGCTCAGCCGGCCGGGCATGCAGCAGCTTGGGCAAGTGCGAGTGCGAGATGCCGCGCATGCCGATCAGGCGGGTAAGGCGGCTGTCTTCGGCCAGACGGATGGCCAATTCCCGCAGGCTGCGCAGGCCCAGGATGAAATGAAAGATCATCGCCAGCGCAAAGTCAG